>NZ_DCYU01000147.1:0-21764 GCF_002331165.1 Pseudoalteromonas sp. UBA2102 | reverse complement strand
GCGGCTTAGTTCAACAATTTAATAGTGCGCTCATCGCGCATATTTCTGCCGACGCTACGCTCATTTCTCTGCATGATATAGTTTTAACAAATAACCTAAGGTATTACTATCACTAAGTTTTCTGAAACTTTAAAGAAAAGATAAATAGAACAATATGCGCTCGTCGCTCATCTTCATGAATATATGCGCAAAGAGCAGTTTAACCAATCTATTAACGACGATGTTTAGCCAGCCTCAATGACCGATTCTCGCTCATTATTGTCTGTCATTTTAAGTTTACCCATCAAATCTTTAGGTTCAGTACCAGCTTCTATATATCAAATCTTAGCGCTAAGTTTTACAGAGCTTATCGAGCAATCTGAAATCACAATTTTAATCAACATGCTTGGGCTTTTACTAAATAAGCTAAATTGGGAAGTGAAGTTTTAGGTGTGAATTTTTAAGAAAAATATAGCCTTTAAACGCATTACACTTAGTAGCTATACCCATAAAAAAGCCTAAAAGTGATTGCTCACCTTTAGGCTTAATAATATTTTTTAAAACACGTATAAATATTCTTTTAATACGTGTATCTCAGGTATAGCTAAATTAGCTATTGATCATAATACATTTGATATTCACAAATTCGCGCATACCAAAGCCGCCGTGCTCTCGGCCGTAACCACTTTCTTTAACACCACCAAACGGTAGGTTGGGTTGGGCAAGGCCGTAACCGTTAATGTTGATCATACCGGTATCAAAGTGCTTTTTAGCCAGTTCAATGGCTTTTTTCTCATCTTTAGAGAAAATACCACCGCCTAAACCATAGCGAGAGTCGTTGGCGATACGCATTGCATCGTCGTTGTCTTTTGCTTTTATGAGCGAGGCTACAGGGCCAAATAATTCGTCATCGTATGCTGGCATGCCCGGCGATAAATTATCAAGAATAGTCGGTGGGTAGTAGTAACCTGTTTGCGATGGTACTTCGCCGCCTGTTACTACATTTGCACCTGCTTCAACAGATTGCATTACTTGGTCGTGAATTTTATCACGTAAATCTTCACGAGCCATTGGGCCTAAATCGGTATCTTCGGCCATTGGGTCGCCCATTTTTAATGCTTCAAATTGCGCTTTAATTTTTTCTTTAAAGTCATCATATAGTGATTCTACAACCACAAAGCGTTTTGCCGATACACAGGTTTCGCCGTTGTTGATCATGCGCCCTGTAACACAGGTTTCAACAGCAAGGTCTAAATCTGCATCATCAAGTACTAAGTAGGCATCGTTACTGCCAAGCTCAAGCACTGTTTTTTTAACGTATTTACCTGCTTCTTCAGCTACTTTTTTACCGGTAGCGTCACTGCCTGTAAATGTTACGCCGCTGATTGCTTTGTGTGAAATAAGCGCGCTGGCAGTTTTGCCATCAATAAGTAAGTTGCTAAAGCAATATTCAGGGAAGCCCGCTTGTTTAAACAGGGTATCGATTTTCTCTGCCATACCAAATACATTACCGGCATGTTTAAGTACGGTGGTGTTACCGGCCATAATGTTAGCTGCACTGTAACGAATTACTTGGTAAAGCGGGAAGTTCCAAGGCTGAATACCTAATAAAACGCCCGTTGGTTGGTAGCTAACAATAGCGCGGCCGCCATCCATATCGCGCTCTTCATCGCCTAGTACTTGTGGGCCGTTTTCGGCTGTGTAACGACAAATACCAGCGCACAGTTCAATTTCTTGAAAACCTTGCTCGTACACTTTACCCATTTCTTCGGTCATTAGCTTAGCAATGGCTTCTTTTTGATCTTCAAATAAAGAGGCTAGTTTATTTAAAAACTTAGCACGCTCGGTAAATGAGGTTTGGCGCCATTTTAAATATGTTTCGTGAGATTTTTCGACTACTTGCTCAGCTTCCTCTTGAGAAAGCAGCGTGTAGGTATCAATGGTTTGTTCAGTTGCGGGGTTGATTGTTTTAACTGTGTTACTCATTTTTATCTCCTTACAAATTAGTTATCAGTAAGGGTGCAAACACAAAGCCAGTTTGTTTTATAAAGTAAAATAGAGCTTAAGTTATTGAATATTAGTCGCTTTAAATTTAATTGTGGGATGTAAATAAAAAGCGAGTGATGAGCAAGCAGTAAAAAATACTGCTTTATGCAAATTTTACAGCCTTAGTTAAATAGTTGCTGTGCTATTTGTTTTAGTAGGTAAGTTTCACGAATGATAGACAGCCCTTGTTTTTCACTAAGGCTCATTGTGCGCTCGTTGTGTGCAATGGCGTCGTATATATTGACCCATTTAGGCGTCATACCATTTTGTTGCTCGTAATGTTCAAGCTTTGCTTTGCCAAGCTCTTTGTCTGTATCGCATAAATAGCAATACGACTGTATATGTATAATATCAAAGTCGTCTTTGTACCAAGGGCGGTACTCTTCGTATAACCCAAAAGGTTTAATAACCTGTATATTTTGCGCGCCAGTTTCCTCGCTAAGCTCTCTTATTAACCCTTGCTCTAGGGTTTCACCTTCATCTACACCGCCGCCGGGTAAACTGTAGTCTTCGTAGCGATTGGTATACATTAATAAAATGTGTGCATCTTTAATCACAATGGCGCGGCCTGTGCGGCGGGTAAATTGAGTGCCTTGGTTTAAATTTATGCCAGGGTGGACCATTGTTTTTAATAATTGCATTTTGTCTCCTTTTTAAAAGCAAAATTATATCAGCTGGTATACTTAGGCGAGTAGTAAAAATAATTCTAATTATTTTTAAAAATTATGATCGGTATGGCTTAAGTTTACGTACATACTCGGTTGTTAAAATTAAACGTTAAAAGACTCAATAGTTTAATCATTTTTAAGAGATTCTAGTAGCCCCTTTTATTTGCAAAATAGGGTGCGTAGAATAAGAAGAAAAGCATAGGGATTTATCATGTTAAACATACTTTTAGTCGATGATGACGTTGAATTTAGTGACGTTGTTTGCCACATTGTCGAATTCCTCGGGCACAACATTTGTACTGCAACTAGCTTAAAAGAAGCACATCAATGGTTTGAAAATAATACCTTTGATCACGTATTACTCGATTTTATGCTGCCAGATGGCAGTGGTCTTCATTTACTCGATCATTTAAAAATGATTGGGCAGTCTCCAAAAGTGACGCTTATTTCTGGCCACCCTTCAGTAAAAGGGATTTTGGCAGACATGTGTGAGCAAGATGTTGGGCATTTATTAAAGCCGTTGCAACGCGAAGACCTAGAGCTGGTATTAAACGGCCCTAAAAAAACAGCTAAAAAAGCTAAAGTTCCGGCTATTACTCGCCATTTTAATAGCTTAATTGGTGAATCAGAGCCAATGCAAAAGCTTTACACCATGATAGAGCGCGTAGCTAAAACCAATGCTAACGTGATGCTAATGGGGGAAAGCGGTGCCGGTAAAGAAGTGGTCGCCCAAGCAATTCATAACGCAAGCCAATGCGAAGGCCCTTTAGTGGCGAGCAACTGTGGTGCTTTGTCTAAAGAGTTAATAGGTAGTGAGTTATTTGGCCATGAAAAAGGGGCTTTTACAGGTGCAATTGCCCGTAAAGAAGGGGTGTTTGAGCAAGCAGATGGCGGTACGTTATTTTTAGATGAAGTAACCGAAATGCCTATAGATATGCAGCCAAACTTACTGCGTGTACTTGAAACTAAAAAAGTAACACGTGTAGGCGGCAATCGTGAACTGCCTATAAACTGCCGCGTTATTTCTGCGACTAACCGTTCGCTGACCGACTTAGCGCAAAATAATATTATTCGTGAAGATATTTACTTTAGGCTTGCGGTTTTCCCCATTGATATACCTGCGCTGCGAGAGCGAAAAGAAGATATTCCACTGCTTGCGAAAGCCTTTTTAGAGCAACTTAATGATGAAAATGGCACTTCGTTTTATTGGCACAACGAGCAGCTAAAAGAACTACAGCAATACGAGTGGCCAGGCAATGTGCGTGAACTTCGCCACGCTATCCATCGCGCCTTTATTATGAGCGACCCACAATCGAGCGAAATTACACTTCCGGATAACTTAGAGTCGCCGTTTTCGCGTGTAAATACGCAAGTGGCCGACAACCATGTTTCGGCAGGGCAAACCATTGAAGAAGTCGAAAAAGAGTTAATCCACGCCACGCTAGATAAGGTGCAAGGTAATAAAACGCTAGCTGCGCAAATGCTAGGGATCAGTACAAAAACATTGTATAACCGATTAAACGCATACGGCGGAATTGGAGAATATAAATAACCTAAACTCTGAATAATAAACCTATCTCTAGCAGCTATTTTCAACGTTAACTGCGTTTAATTTGCTTGCAATAGGCCAGCTATTGACGCGTAAATTCGGCTTGTTTTCATTGAAAATCTCTGCCTAGAGAAAAGAATTTGGTTATCACTATAATTTAATATTTTAGTAAGTCTCTTAACCAGAGTTCAGGTTGAATAAGTATAGGAAGTAATATGAGTGATGAAAAAGAAGTTAATACGCTAAATAAATTGGTACATGATGCGAGAGCTCCACTGAATAGAATTTCTATGAATGCAGAGCTCATTAAACTGGTATTAGAAAACGATATGCCAAAAGATAAAGCGTTAGCAGCACTCGATAAAATAATTTCAAACTGTCAGCAATGTAGCGAAAGCTTGCAAAACATTACTGATTTTAATAATAAGTAGTCATTTAAAATTAGGTATTTACACATAATGAGTAAGCAAAAGCAGCAGGGTAAAACGAATATAACGTGGGCCGCTTTTATCGCAATAGTACTGTGTATTGTTGTTGGCAATGCAGTTTTGGCATTAAGTACTATTCAGGGATTAACGCAAACGCAAAAAAGCTTGGATAACACCAGCTTATTAGCCGATGCCATTGAGCGTCTTCACTTATCAATTGTGCAGGCAGAGTCTGGCCAGCGCGGCTACTTACTCACCGAAGAAGAAGACTACTTAATGCCTTATTACGATGCGATAGGGCAAATAGAATCGCAAATGGAGCATGTAAAGTCTCTACACTCTGAAATTGATGGCCAAGCTGAGCGAATTGCTGAGCTATTAGTGTTAACAGAAGCTAAAATTAAAGAGCTTAAACAAACGGTTAAGTTGGCTACTAATGACAAAGAGCGCCGTGCGTTATATGTATTAAATACGCACAGAGGGCGAGAGCTGTACAAAGATATTCGCGTTAAAGTTAATGATATTCAAGACCGAGAATTACTGTTTAAGGTGAGCCATTTTTCTAAGCTGGCACAAATAAAAAATGAAGCAAAAATCACCTTTGCTATTACAGCGGTTACCAGTGCGCTTTTAATAATAGGTATGTTTTTATTAACACGCCTAAATTTAAGAAACGCGGCTAGATACCGTGAGGAGCTTGAAAGACAAAACGAAACACTTGCAACTAAAGTGTCTGAGCGCACGCAAGAGCTGACCTTATATTCAGATGAGCTTAGCCGCTCAAACCGTGAGCTTGAAGAGTTTGCGTTTGTTGCCAGCCATGACTTACAAGAACCACTACGAAAAATTCAAGCATTTAGTGACCGCCTAGAAACCATGTTTAAAGATGAGCTGGGCGAAAAAGGCATAGATTACATAGGCCGTATGAAAAATGCAGCGCAACGTATGTCTAACCTTATTAACGACTTGCTAGAGTTTTCGCGGGTAACAACCCGAGGTAAAGACTTTGATGACACTGACTTAAAAGGCGTAGTTAACGACATTTTAAGTGATTTAGAGGTTGCCATTAAAGAAAGCAATGCGCACGTAGAGGTGGGCGAACTACCGGTTATTCAAGCCGATAAAAGCCAAATGCAGCAGTTGTTTTTAAACTTACTGTCTAACGCTGTTAAGTTTAGAAAGCCAGGTGTTGAGCCACACATAAGCGTAATGTACGAGCATAAAGACGAGTTTAGTGAAGAGCATAACGAAAAAGTGGGTTGGCAACTTATTACCATAAAAGATAATGGTATTGGTTTCTCACAAGAGTATGCTGATAAAATATTTGTACCATTTCAGCGCCTGCATGGGCGTTCGGAATATAAAGGCACAGGGATTGGGCTTTCAGTTTGTAGGCGTATAGTTGAGCGGCATGGTGGGATAATTACCGCTCATAGTAAAGACGGTGAAGGGGCAACCTTCATAATAAAATTACCTGTGGAAACAACGCTTTTCACACTTCAAGGAGAGGCTTAGATGCCGTATTCAAAAGTGAAACCTATTACAATATTAATGGCAGATGATGACGAGGATGATCGCCTACTCACGCAAGATGCGCTAGCCGAAAGCCGTGTATTAAACGAGCTGCATTTTGTGGAAGATGGGGTTGAATTATTAGAGTACTTAGAGCGCAAGGGTAAGTTTGAAGATAAAAATTCATCGCCACGCCCAGGGTTGATTTTGCTTGATTTAAATATGCCACGTATGGATGGCCGTGAAGCACTTGAGGCCATTAAGGCAAACCCAAACCTTAAAGGCATACCGGTTGTTATTTTAACCACCTCTAAGCAAGAAGAAGACATGGTTAAAGGCTATAACTTAGGAGCGGCCTCTTATATTACTAAACCGGTAACGTTTGATGGCTTGGTTGATTTAATGAAAACCCTAGGAAAATACTGGGTAGAATTTGTAGAGCTGCCGACAACGTTTAACGACTAAATAAGTAGCAACATTAAGCCCCTAATTAGGGGCTTATTAAATGCAATTAAAAGGAGGTAGTATGTTAGATAAAGTGACTCGCTTACTTTTAGTAGAAGACGATGAAGATGATTACATTCTCACTTGCGACTACTTAGATCAGTTAGATTCACATACATTTGACATAGAATGGATAAGCTCTCCTGAACAAGCAATAAGCATTTTAAGTAAAAACGATCACGATATTTGTTTGCTTGATTATCGATTAGGCGCCTCAAATGGGCTAAGTGTATTAAAAAAGGCCATTGCTAATGGGTTTAGCGGGCCAATTATTATGCTTACGGGGCAATCTAATGATGAATTAGACTCTGCAGCACTTGATGCCGGCGCGGTAGATTACCTTATAAAAACAGAAATGAGTTCGAGCCGGTTTGCTCGCGCTATACGTTATGCTTTAGCGCGTAAAGATGTTGAAGGCGAGCGAGTAGAGCGTTTAAAAGCCGAAGCAGAGAACCGCTCAAAAGACAGATTTTTAGCCCACTTAAGCCACGAATTACGTACCCCGCTTTCATCTATATTAGGTTACACAGAGTTACTGCTACAAAGCGACTTTAGCAAACAGGCCGAAAACGAACTAGGGGTTATTTACCGAAACGGTAAGCACTTGCTAAGTTTGTTAAACGATGTGCTCGATTTATCTAAAATTGCTGCCGACAAATTAGAGCTCACCTTAAGTGAAGTAAACTTAGATAGCATGCTGGCTGATGTTTACACTTTAATGCGTGTATCTGTGCTTGATAAAGGTTTAAAGCTTCGCTTTGAGTCTCTACAGCCCTTACCTCTTATTGTGAGAGTAGATGCCACCCGCGTACGCCAAATACTTATTAACTTAATCAATAATGCGGTTAAATTTACTGAAAAGGGCGAAATAGTGGTTAGTGCCTGGACTGAGTGGGTCGATGAGAAAGAAATGCTATTTTTTAGTATTAAAGACTCAGGCATGGGGATTGCCCCTGAAAAACAAGCATTAATTTTTAAACCCTTTGAGCAAATAGCCGATGTAGAATCGCGCTCTGTTGGCGGAGCAGGCTTAGGCCTTGCGATTTGTGCCGAGCTATTAGCGCGTATGCACGGCAGTATTGATTTAACCTCTAGAATGGGCGAAGGCTCTACCTTTACTATTTCAGTGTACCCAGGTGATATAAGTGAAGTAGAACGCCAAGTATTAAACTTTAGTAGTGGCTCGCAATTACAGACAAAATCAGCGCCATGCAAAGTGACCGGCCGCGTATTAGTGGTTGATGATTTACGCGATTTACGCATGTTAGTTGGCCATATGATTAGCACATGTGGTGCGCGCGTAGACTACGCCGAACATGGCCAGCAAGCGCTTGAAAAAGTTAGAATTGCCGAGGCGTATCGCTCGCCTTATGATATTATTTTTATTGATATACATATGCCCGTAATGGGTGGTAAAGAAGCGACAATAGAGCTTAGAAAAATGGGCTATACAGGCCCAATTATTGCGCTTACTGCCGCCACTATGAAAGGCATACATGAAGAACTTGCAGCCCTTGGCTTTAACGATGTAATACCAAAGCCCGTTGATAGCTCTTCTTTGTATCAATGCTTACAAGATTACTTAGTATCGCCAGAGCATGCGCCTCAAGCTAAAAACATTCACAGCGACAAAGCTGTAATAGAGAAAAAACAGCGCTTTTTATTGGTTGAGGACGACCAAGATGCAGCGCAAATTACGCAGTTGTTGCTAGAAAGTTTAGGGGTAGAAACCGTTATTACCTCAACGTGTGCACAGTGTTTACAAACCCTCAATCATGACCAACAATTTAATAAGGTATTGCTCGATATGCACTTACCTGACGGGCGTGGTGTAGATTTAGGTAAACAAATTAACGAACGTTACCCTGACTTAAGCTTAGTGATTGTTAGTGGTGCAGAGCCCGATCCTAAGCAGATCAAAGATTTAAATATTAATCATGTACTTTTGAAACCGATTAACCTGAGCTTATTAGAAACCTTGATCAGCTCGTAATTTAGAAGTTATTTTATGCAGTCGATAAAACTAGAAAGTGAGATATTAACGCCCTCTAAAGTAGTATGCGTTGGGCGTAATTACACCGCGCATATTGCTGAGCTTAATAATGAGCTACCAGATCAAATGGTATTGTTTAATAAACCGAACTGTGCGCTTTCGTCTACTTTATTTGCTACGCACAATAACGACACACTGCATTATGAAACCGAGCTGTGTTTTGTTATTAAAAATAATGAGTTGGCAGGCGTAGGTTTAGGGTTGGATTTAACTAAACGTACCGTGCAAAGTAAGCTTAAAAATAAAGGGTTACCGTGGGAGCGCGCCAAGGCGTTTAACGGCTCGGTATTATTAACGCCCTTTGTAGCTATAGCGGATGCTGAGCAGGCGTTTACGTTTGAGCTTAAAATTAACGATAACGTTATTCAACAAGGCGATACGCAATTTATGATACATAAGCCTAAAGATATTTTAAGTGAAATTAACGAGTTTATGCACTTAGAAAATGGCGATGTAATAATGACAGGGACGCCTGCAGGCGTAGGGGAAGTGCCTGCAAACAGCGTATTTACAGTAAGCTTGTATGCTAATTCGACGTGCTTGTTATCGCAGAGCTGGCAGGCGCAATAGGATTAAGTATTTGCTGTTGGTAATGCTTAGTAAACTGCGGAAAACTTTGCTCTAACCAAAAACGCTGACTATTTATATAAGCAGGCGATTGTAATACCTGCTTATGTAGTGCTTTATTTATTTTATTAAGCGCCTTGGAAGCAAAATCATTCGGTGCTCTTACTGCACACCCTATAGCCCCTAAAACAAACTCTCTGGGGTCTTCTTCAATTGGCAAACTGACTATATTTTTAAATTTACTGTGATTGACAAAATAATCCCCCATAAACGGGTAGTCTATTGTGTAATCTAAAAAGCCGCGACTTAAGCGAGCAATAACAGCTTGGCTTTCATTTTCGCTGCTCCAGCTTAGCGATGCTTTATGATACACCGTGGTGTTTTCGATTATTTTATTAATTTTTGAAGTAAACTTGCGCGCCGCGGCTTGACCATATACATATTGCTCGTCTGACAATAAATGAATAAGTTTAATAGGGCTGCCATGCTTAGCGTGTATTTCTGGAGCAAGTTTTTGAGTGGTTAAAACCGAAAAAGGCGGGTAAACCGTGGTGGGGGTAGAAAACTGTAACACCCCATTGGCTGTTTTTTTATGAATAACACACGGAAAACATACATTATCGCCTTCATTTAAGTGCTTATTAATTCGCTCTTGCGGCACGATTAGTCGCGTATGTTTTACATCATCAATACTGTTAATTAGTTGCTCGGTGAGGTTGTCACAAATACCGCCTTGCGGCGCATGCGAATCTTTATCCATATGAAACGGGGGCGTGTAACTTTGTAACCATACAATTTCTTCAATTGGGTGAGTATTGTCAGCGTACCCGTAACGCATTAAACCACCTAGTACACCAAAGAATAAAATTACATTTCTAAGCATAACTCACTAAAAACAATCATTTTAAGGTAACTTTAGTATAGTTTTACTTTGTATATGTTCAAATGTAAGAGAGAAAAAGGCAGTAAAAAAACTGCCTATTATTTTGGTTTAATATGGCTGCGGGTAATCTTTAAAAATAGTGCCAATTTCAGTTAGCGTGTCGTCGCTTAAAGTTATGCTAAAAGCGTCAATGTCTTCTTTTAATTGGGCCATGCTGGTCGCACCAATAATTGATGAGGTAACGCCATCGACTTGATTACACCAAGCAAGTGCCAATTGGGCTGGAGTTATGCCGCTTGCGTGTGCAAGCTCTACATAACGCTGCGTGGCTTTTTGCGCGTTAGGGGTATCTCTAAAAATGCCATTGCGCTGCATAAATGTCCAACGCGAGCCCGCTGGGCGTGCACCGTTTAGGTATTTACCCGTTAGCAGGCCAGCAGCAAGCGGCGACCAAGGTAAATAAGCAATGTCTTCATGGATACACTGCTCAATTAAGTAGGGCCAATCTTTAGCGTGCGCTAGGCTAAACTCGTTCTGAATAGACACCATACGCGGTAAGTTATGCGCTTTTGCTAAATTTAGAAATTGGCTAATGCCCCATGGGGTGTCATCTGAAAGGCCACAATATTTTATTTTCCCGGCTTTAACACACTCATTAAGGCCCTCTAAAATATCAAGCATACCCGCCTGTTGGTGCTCAGAATCTACGTCACTAAAAGTGAGTTTACCTGGCCACTGCCTGCCAAAATGTGGGGTAGAGCGATTAGGCCAATGCAATTGGTATAAATCTATGTAGTCGGTTTGTAGGCGTTTAAGCGAGTTATCTACGGCCTCAATGACAGCGCTGCGTGTTATATCGCCGCCATCTCGTACCCACGACAAGCCATTGCCTGCAATTTTGCTCGCCAATACAATATCACTGCGCTTTTGCGCATTGCGACTTAGCCAGTTACCTATAATTTGTTCTGTTTTACCGTAGGTCTCTGGTGAAGGAGGAACGGCATACATTTCGGCAGTATCTATAAAATTAACGCCTTGTGCCAAGGCATAAGCTATTTGCTCATCGGCGTCTTGTTGGGTATTTTGTTTACCCCAAGTCATGCTGCCTAAGCATACTCTAGAAACATCAACACCGCTGCTGCCTAACGGACTGTATTGCATTTAAAATCCTTAAATTATGTAAGATCTTGAGAGTGGATAATTAATATCAATTCGCAATAAACCTACTTAAGCGAATTGGTGTAGTGCCGATAATAATGGCTCTGAAATCGCCGCTTTTTGTCCTGTTTTAAAGTCAAACATAACGACTTGAGAATAGCCTGTGGTAGTAATAGCTTGCTGAGCATGGCTAAATACAGAGTAATTCATCATAAAACGGTCGCTTTTTATATCTGAAATAGTAATACCTACGGTTAAGGTATCAGGGAAGGTCACTGGACGTTTATAGCGAATATTGTTTTCACTAATGACCGGGCCTATTCCACCTGGTTTTATCGTATCAAACTGATTTATTTTATTTAGAAAATCGATACGCGCAATTTCAAAATAACGCAAGTACACCACGTTGTTAACATGTTGTAGGGCGTCCATATCGGCCCATGCTACGGTGATATCGGTATGAATAGGGTGCTGATCTTTGAACCTTTGCATGTATGTGTACTCTTAGTTTTAAATGAATGAGGTTATCAATATGGTGTTTGTAGCTCAAGACAATAAATGCCATGTTTTTTTATAAGATGATTGTACCTATTTATTTTTAGGACTACAGTTAAATAACACAGACAACACACACGAGAACACACATGCAAAATATAATTAATTGGGCTTTAGCCAGTTTAGTTTTTATAGCGTCTTTTGCTTGCTATGCAATGGGTAATGCCTCCGGCGGCATAATGCTTTTAGCTGCGGGGTTTTTATTGGAGTTTGTTTTTTGGCTACATTGCTTTAAAAAATCAAAGCGCTTTAAGCAGCCGTTTTAAAAAAGCTGTTTAAAGTTTGCACGGTTTAACGCGCTACACCTAGTCGCGCTTTAACTTTAGCAAGTTAAACAGGCTTTAATGGACTTGCTTAATGAAAGTGAATCCTTAATAATGGCTGTATAAATAAACAGTTGTTATGTGGTAATGAAAAAGTTTATTCATATCGACATGGACTGCTTTTATGCAGCGGTTGAAATGCGCGATAACCCCAAACTTGCCAGTGTGCCTTTAGCGATTGGTGGCAATAGCCGTCGTGGCGTGCTCTCTACAGCAAATTATATAGCGCGCGAATATGGTGTTCGCTCGGCTATGTCTAACTACCACGCTAAGCAATTATGTCCCGATTTAGTTATTGTGCCTGGGCGCATGGCGGTTTATAAAGAAATTTCTAACCAAATACGCGCTGTATTTAAACGCTACACCGATCAAATAGAGCCGCTGTCGCTTGATGAAGCTTACCTAGATGTAACCAACAGCACCGCATGCAAAGGCAGCGCAACGCTTATTGCTCAGCAAATTAGAGCAGATATTTATAACGATACCGGCCTTACTGCCTCTGCCGGAGTTGCCCCCATTAAGTTTATTGCCAAAATAGCCAGTGACGAAAATAAACCCAATGGCCAATTTGTGGTTTTACCGGATGAAGTTGATGCGTTTTTAAATAATTTACCGCTAGGTAAAATCCCTGGTGTGGGCAAAGTAACCCTCGAAAAGCTTAATTTAAAGGGGTTATACACAGGTAAAGACGTTCGCGAGAAAGGCGTTAATTGGATGCAGCAGCACGTGGGGAATTTTGGTGTATCGCTTTATCAAAAATGTGCTGGCGAATATATTGGTAAAGTAACCACTGAGCGAGTGCGTAAATCCCTTAGTGTTGAACACACCTATGAATACAATAAAAATAGCTTACAAGAATGTTTAGATCAGTTACCTAAATTACTGGAAGAGCTAACAGCGCGCCTTAATAAGCAACAGCTACAAAATCGTATTAATAAGCTAAGTGTAAAAGTGAAGTTTGCAAACTTTGTTGTTACCTCAGCGGATCAAGCCCATCATCAATTAAATACCGCTATTTTTACTGAATTACTCTCTAAGGCGTATCAACGGGGTATGCAGCAACCAGTGCGTTTATTAGGTATCGGAGTGGGTGTTAAAAATGAACCTAATTTAAATTTGCAACTGAGTATTCTTGATTAACTACACGCTTTTTTGCAATTTAGAGTGCTTTAGCAAAGTAATTTAAACGTGGAGCAAGCAGCGGCTACCTTTACTAAAAACTATATAGTGGTTGTTAATTTCTTCTTAAAATATGGAGTCACTTTAGTTAGCTGTAAAACCAAGTTGCCAGATTAAAATGAGCTGATCGCAGTTGGCTGGTTTTGTGTTTTTATATCAACGATAATAGCCCCTTATGTTTTCTAACAGGAGTTTTACTTATGGCATATCCTCAAGCGATAGCTGCACAATCACTTAGTGCAAGCTTTGACTCATTTTCTCACGATGCACTTATTATAATTAGTGATGACTTTTCTCAATTAGCCAATAACTCATTAAGTGATGCTATCGAATCACACGCTAAAGTAGATTCTCGTATTGGTAAACAAGTTACGTTTTTAGTGGTTGATAATGTACGCGTTGTTTTAGCACCTACTGGGCCGCTTAACCGCGATTACGATGATGTAAGGCGCTACTTTGATGCCGCTAAACTAGCGATTAACGAAGCAAAAGCCGCGGGCAGTGTAAACCCTGCTATTTACTTACCTAAATTACATACAGATGCGCGTTACCAGCATGCGTTAGAAGTGGCGTATTTAGGCGCATGCCAAGCATTATGGCAGCCTTTAGAGGCGCGCGAATACCACGGCGAAAGCATTGAACCTATTACGCAAATAGGTTTAATAGATGCAAATGAGCAAACAGTTAAAGCTGTAAATGCAATTGCAGCAGGGCAATATGCAGCACGTGATTTATGCGGTACTGAGCCTGAACGTATGGCGCCACCACGCTTTGCCGATTACTGTGTTGAGCTTTTTAAAGGCTCTAAAGTAGCGGTTGATGTGATTGACGATATTAACACGATAGATAAAAACTACCCTATGCTTAGTACCGTTGCTCGCGCATCTTATGCGGTTGAGCGCCACCACCCACGTGTTGTTAAGCTAGAATACGTGCCAGAAGGTGAAGTAACGCGCACGCTAATGTTTGTTGGTAAAGGATTAGTTTACGATACCGGCGGCGCCGATTTAAAAGTAGGCGGTTACATGGCGGGTATGAGCCGCGATAAAGGCGGGGCTGCATCCGTTGCGGGCTTTATGAAAGCCGTGGCAGATTACCAACCTAAAGGCGTTAAAGTTATTTCTTACTTAGCTGTGGTTCGTAATTCAATTGGCTCAGATTGTTTTGTACCAGATGAAATTATCACTAGCCGTGAAGGCGTACGTGTACGCATTGGTAACACCGATGCAGAAGGGCGTTTAGCTATGGGTGACCTACTTAGCGAAATGAAAGATGTAGCTAAAGGTGAAGTTAACCCAACACTGTTCACCGTGGCAACCCTTACAGGCCATGCGGCACGTGCTATGGGCCCTTACGGAGCATATGTTGAAAACGGACCTGCACGTAGCGCTAATATCTCTCGTCAAATAGCGGATTGTGGTGATTTATGGGCAGATGCAGCAGAGGTTTCTCGCTCTCGCCGTGAAGATTACGACTTTATCAAACCGCGTACCCTCGCTGATGATGTTTTATCAAGCAATAATGCGGCCTCTGCTGTTACAGCCCGTGGGCATCAATTCCCTATGGCGTTTTTAGCCGTTGTTGGTGGGCTTGATAAACACGGTAACGACTCTGAGCAGCCGCTTCCTTATGTACATATGGACATTGCTGGTAGTGGTGTTGAAGGCGGTGATTGGCAGCACGGCAAGCCAACCGCAGCATCAGTAACCAGCTTATTTGCGCGCTACTGTATGTAATACCAATCCGCAATAATACTTAATCATTTTTCGGGGCTAAACGTGTCGCTATCTGTGTTAAAAAATTCTCATTTAGAACAACTAAATAGCAAATTTTTTGCCTAGCCATCAACACGTTTTTCCATCCTAAAAATAGATCACTTAATTATGCGAAATGGTATAAGCTAAAAACGCTTATGTAATAAAAAGCCCTGTTAATTCAGGGCTTTTTTTTAAATTATTTTAATTTAAAGCGATTAACCACACTTGAAAGCCCTTGGCTACTTTGTTTGAGGTTATCGCTGGCATCGGTAAGTTGCTTTGTATTATTTAGTGATTGCTCGGTTGATTGAGATAGCTCGTTAATACGTAAATTAACCTCGTCAGCAGCTTGTGTTTGCTGCTCGGTGGCACGGGCTATTTGGCTGTTCATGTCGGTAATTATAGATACCAGCCTTTCTATTTCATTGAGCGATGTATCGGCAGATGAAACCTGCTCTACCGTCGTCACCGACAGTGCTTGGCTTGATTTTACCGCCTCTACAGCCGCTTTAGCGCCTTCTTGTAATTTAGTGATCATGGCTTGAATTTCATCTGTGCTTTGCCCGGTTCTGCTGGCTAATGTGCGCACTTCATCGGCAACAACTGCAAACCCTCTGCCGTGCTCGCCTGCACGAGCCGCTTCTATAGCAGCGTTGAGTGCAAGTAAGTTTGTTTGCTCCGATATACTTCTGATCACATCAAGCACAGAGCCTATATTGTTACTTTCGTTTGCTAAATCTTCAGTTACTTGGCTCACTGTCTCTATATTACTTGAGAGTGTTTCTATGGCGGTAATGGTATTCGCTACCACGTTTTTACCGGTTGAGGCATTGTGCGCTGCATCATTGGCTGCTTGTTCAGCGGCTTCGGCATTACGACTCACATCATGAATTTGGTGCGTCATTTGCTCCATGGCGGCAGCTACCTGTGTGGAGCTGTCGTTTTGTAGTTCAATGAAGGAGTGGCTTGTTCTACTTGACTCATCCACCGTGTGAGCGTGTTTGCTTACATCATCAGCACTGTGCGATACATGTACTAACGACTCGCGCATTTTTAAAACAAATAAATTAAAAGAGCGTGACAGCTCAGATATTTCATCATTGCCCGATTCGTTTAGCGTACGCGTTAAGTCACCTTCACCTTGCGATATGTTTTTCATCATGTCTGCGGCAAGACGAGTAGGCGTGAGTATACTCTTACCAATAAAGTAACTTAATAAAATGACAGCAATAATCATAACTAAAGCGCTAATTATGATGAGATTACGCTGCTCGCTAAATGCTTCATCTATTGAATCTAGGTATACGCCTGAGCCAATAATCCATTGCCACGGGCTAAAGCCTTTTACAAATGCGACTTTATCTACCGGCTGATCTTTTCCTGGTTTTGGCCATTTATAAGGAATAAAGCCTTCTTTTTGTTGTTTTACAATGTTCACCATTTCTACAAAAAGTGCTTTGCCATCGGGGTCTTTATTATTACTTAAGTCTTTACCGTTAAGCCCATGCTTTATTGGGTGCATTACCATTTTGGGCTGGTAGTTGTTTACCCAAAAGTAATTTGTTTTGTCATAGCGCAGCGCTTTTATAGCGGCCAGTGCTTGTGATTGAGCCTGCGCTTGTGTGAGTGTATTGTTTTGTTCAAGCTGGTGGTAATGCTCAATAACACTGTATGCCGTTTCTACTACATTTTGGGTTTTTAGATATTGCTCGTTTTTGAGTGAGCTATATTGATGAGTTAAGCTAGATATACTAAGTACTATTAAGCCAAATACAACAATGGCTATTAACAGTAAAAAACGCTGGAAAATACTGAAACTACGTAGGTTAAGCATTAATTTGTCCTCAATTAGTGTACGCCTTAGCGCATAGAATAAGCGTAGCTAAAAAAAGCGTTTAATCTAGGCTCACTAACTTATTAAGACAAAAAAAAGGCTGATTTTTCAATCAGCCTTTAGTCTATTTAGTCGTCATATGATTATTTAACATCAAAATGTCGATTAAAGAAGTTTGTGATGGTTTGGTGTAAATGTGTTTGCACCTGTTTACCGCGTAAGCTGTGTTTTGAGCCTGGGTAGGTCATCATTTCAAACTGTTTTTCGTTATCTTGTAGTTGTTTAAATAATTTAGTGGCGTGGGTAAACAACACGTTGTCATCGGCCATGCCATGGTAAATCATTAATGGGCCTTTTAAGCCATCAGCGTATGGGAATACGGCGCTGTCTTCGTAGCCTTTTGCATTGGTTTTTGGATGACCAAGGTAGCGCTCAGTGTAATGGGTGTCGTAAAGTGCCCAGTCAGTAACTGGTGCACCTGAAACACCGGCTTGAAAGTAATCGCCCGCTTTAAACATGGTCATTAGGGCCATGTATCCGCCATAACTGTGGCCATAAATACCAATGCGTTGTGGGTCTACGTAATCAAGCGTGCGTAAAAACTCAACGCCTTTAATTTGATCTGCTACTTCTACAACACCTAAGTGCTTGTAAATAGCGTCTTCAAACTTTTTACCACGGTTGTAAGAGCCTCGGTTATCGAGCTGAAAAATAACATAGCCTTGTTGCGCCATGTATTGAAAGTACAAGTTTTTGCTGCGCCAGCTATTTGTAACGCGTTGTGCATGTGGGCCGCCGTATACATTAACAATTACTGGGTGCTTTTTACCGTCTGCAATATTACTTGGTTTAAACAAGCGGTAATGCATTACTTGGCCATCTTCTGCTTTAATTGTGCCGTACTCTGGAGTTGCTAAATCACTTAAATAAGGTGTTAATGGGTGGCTATCATCAAGCTTATTTTGTTCAAGCCATGTGATAAATTCGCCATTTACTTTACGAAGAGCCGCCGAGTTAGGCTTGTTTACCGATGAGCTATTATCAATAAACGTTTTGCTGTCTTTAGCCATTACCACTTTGTGGTATTGGCCTTGTTCGGTGATGCGCTTAATATTGCCTTTTTTAAACAGTGGTGCGCTGTATAAATGGCTTTCAAGCGGGGTGTCTTTACGTCCTGCAAAGTACACTATGCCTTTTTTCTCATCTACGCCTTTTAAGCTATCAACAACCCAATCGCCAGAGGTGATTTGTCGAATTAGCTGGCCGTTAGTGCGGTACAAATAAAGGTGTTTAAAACCATCGCGCTCAGAAGCCCATACAAAATGCTTTTTGTCTTTTAAGAAATGCAGATCAAAGTTTAAATTGATCCACGTATCGCTGTTTTCTGTTAGCGCTACTTTTTGCGTTTTAGTATCGCTATTGTAAAAACGTAGTTCTAACTTATGTTGTGAGCGGTTTTGCCATTGATACGAAAGGGTTGTGCTGTCTTTTAGCCATTTAGCACGCGCAATGTAAATGTCTTTATCGTCGCCTAAATCAACCCAGTCAACGTTTTGATTATTTAAAGACACAACGCCAAGTTGTATTTCAACGTTGTCGGTGCCTGTAAATGGGTAACGTTGATTAAATAGCTTTACTTCGTCTGCATAAATTTCGTTACGGATAGCTTCTTTTACTGGGGTTTCATCTACGCGAGTGAATGCAATTTTAGATTCATCGCCAGCCCACCAGTAGCCAGTCATCCGGCTCATTTCTTCTTGTGCTACAAATTCGGCCATGCCGTTTTTAATAACGCCGCCGCCATCTTTGCTCAGTTGTATTTCTTTACCTGAATCAAGTGCTAAAGCGTAAAGGTTTTGCTCGCGAATAAACGATACATAGTTACCTTTAGGAGAAAAACGGGCATCGGTTTCAAACGCTTCTGTATTGGTAAGTTTTTTACTTTTACCAGATGCAAGCTCGTAATAATACAGGTCACCATTGAGTGGGAATAACAGGGCTTTGCCGTCTTTAGACCATTTGTACTCTAAAATACCTTTACCAAAAATACGTTGGCGTTCGCGGCGTGCTTTTTCCTCATCAGAGAGGTTTTCTGGGCCTGAAAATAGCTTTGCAGAATCAACCAGTATTCTGTTGGTGTTATCTTTTAAGTTGTATTCCCATAAATCATAACGGTTGTAGTCATCGGTTTTACCTTGCAGGTAAGTTACGCGGCTACCGTCTGGTGAAAACTTAAGTTGTACGGGAGCTTTACCCGACAAGCTCGGATCATCAAAAATACGCTCTAGCGATAATGGTTTTGCTTGTAAGCTTAGTGCGCCAACAGCTAGCGGTAGTGCGAGGGTTAAGTGTTTTATTTTTTTTAGCACAAGGTTGCCTTAGCTTATTATAAATATTGTATTAAATGGTAAAGCTAAGCGTGTGCAACTGCAAATAAATGCTATAAAGTGGCCATTATTAAAGACTAACTAGGATGTGACGATGACGAACCACACTTTTGAACTCGCCCCAGAGCTTAAGCGCGATTGTATAGAACTGGCAGATTGGCCTTTATGTAAGGTGCTATTGCTTAACGACAGCCAATATCCTTGGTTTGTATTGGTACCCAGAAAACCTAATTTAAAAGAGATCATCGATTTATCTGATGCCGATCAAGTTGTATATTTAAAAGAGTCGGCCAAACTCAGCAAACTTATTATGCAAGTGTTTAGCCCTGATAAATTAAACGTGGCCGCTTTAGGTAATATGGTGCCGCAATTGCATATTCATCATATTGCACGTTTTACAACTGATGCTGCGTGGCCTGCACCGGTGTGGGGTAAGTTTCCTGCAAAACCATACACAGATGAGCAAATAATAGCGCTAAAAAAAGCGCTGCAGCTATAAGCTACAGCGCTTTATTAAACTATTACAAAGTATTACGTGTTGGGTTAGTTAAGGCCTAACACGTCTTTGCCTTGTTTAAAGGTTACATCAACCGGAATATTTGCTTGGCTTAGTTTTTCTAGGTCTTTAGCAAGCTCTTCTTTAATATCGCCATGAGTGGCAATTAGTTGATCTACTTTTTCGTAATCGCCGTCACCTTGTAATGTTAAAATTAAGCGCGACAGCTTAGCCATAGCCACGCCCATTTTTTCCATATTTACACGGTATAAACCCTCTTCATTTTTAGAAAAAGCGCCTTCTTGAGCAAAAAAGTTAAAGCGGATCATGTTGGCTTTACCATGTGCGCTTGATGCACCAAAACGTACTGAGCGGAATATACCCGCCATAAAGGTGGTGTAGTAATCTTCTAGTGTGCCTTCGGTAATTTCGCCTTTTTTAAGTAACTGCTCAACCATGTATAAACCTAAAATATCGGCTTTACCTTCTTCAAGTGCACTTGCATGCTCTTGTAATGATTGGCGCACAGTGCCTTTATTTGTAATGGTGTTTTTAATTCCTAGGCCATGAGCCACTTCGTGAAACATGGTATTGGCAAAAAAGGCGTTAAAGGTAATATGCTTACGTTGCTCAGGTACAATTAACTGCTCAGCAATTGGCACTAAAATTTTATCAAATTTTGCACGCATTGCGTTTTTAAGCTGCAGGCGACGAGTGCCTTTTTCAAGCTGTACTTGCTCATCGTTTGGTAAGTTAATGGCAATAGTTTTACTGCCCGCATTTGAGTGACCTGCATAGTAAACCACATCGTAAGCATTTAAGTCAGCGTCTGAACCTGGCACTTCTTGCTTATATTTAGCATCTACCGGTAAACCTTTTTGAAGCTCTGGTAAAAAGGCCGCAAATTTAGCTAGGCGCTCGCTCCATTTTAAATCTTTAATTAGTACATACGACTCATAAGCAGAGCGGTAGCCAAAGAGTTGATCTTCGTAGGTTTCAATTGGGCCAATAACCACATCAACTGGGTTATTTTTCATGTCCATCCAGGCAAAGTCAGAACCCTGAAAATCATCATTTTGTAGTGCATCAGCACGTAGGTTTAAGTAATTGGCAAATTCTTTATCATCGGCAAGCTTACTGGCTTCACGTAACAAATCTGCTACTTTAGCTAACTCCTCAGCGTATTCTTTTGAGTAAGGCACGCTGTAAAGGTTACCTTGCTCATCACGTTTAATTAATGAGTAAAGGCCTTTTTTATCTTCTACGTCGGCATTATTTAGCTCTTCTTTTGTTATGTCGGCTGGGTAGAATTGTGCGCCAAGGGCTTTTTCTTTGTAACCTGATAAAAACGGTTCGTCACCATTTAAACGATCCCAAGGGCCGTAGTTAATATCAGCAAATTTACGTACTTTTTCATCACTTAGTTTTGCTAAAAAAGCGTCTTTATTATCGCCAAAAGCCTGCTTCCAAAATAGCTCGTCCATAATTTTAGAGGCATCGATAAGCTTAGCAACCATGGCTTTTTGATTCTCACTTAAATGAGATAGGTCGGCTTCTAGGCTAAAGTCGGTGTAAATATCTAAACGTTGTTTATCAATATTAATTAAATCTGGGCCAGCTTGCGCGGCACTTTTTTGAGCAAGTTCTACACCTGTGGCTTCGGTCGAAGAGGGGGCTTGCTCTGAGCATGCACTAAGAAAAACGACGCCTGAGAGTAAAATTGCTTGGCTAATTTTGTTTAAGATCATTTGATTGCCTGTTAAAAAAGTAAGTTTAATTATTTGTACGCTTAAATTTAATTGCTAGCGCGTACAAACGTTTCCTTATAGTGACTGCATTAAAGCAAAACTAAATGGTAAATAGCAAGTGTTTGGCGGTGTACCGCG
>NZ_DCYU01000036.1:0-60109 GCF_002331165.1 Pseudoalteromonas sp. UBA2102 | reverse complement strand
TATTTAGGCGTGCGCGCTCTGCGGTTTCATCTTCAAGGGCTGTGCTGTAGCCATAGTTTATAGCCCAATCGTCATAAGGGCCTGGTTTGGTTTGAAAAATATCGCCTTGCTGTACACCAATGGGGGCTATGTTGGCCGGCGCATAATCCATCACTGAGCCTGTAACTATGCCTTGGGTTTTGGTTTTATCATGAACCTCTTTTTCATCCCACAAAATAGACGATTTCATATTGTGGTTTAAGCCTAGTGTATGGCCTACTTCATGAAGAATTAACTGAGTTAAACCTTGGCGAATCATTTCATTGTCATCAATCGAGGCACCTGTTGCTAAGCCTTTAGCAAGTAATAGGTTTTGTTGAATTTCATGGCCTAGTGAGCAATTTAAATCGCCACTTGTGTGCAGGTTTTCGCCGTGGCTCATTGTGCCTTGTGTGTAAAGCGTGTCGTAAATCCAGCGGTTTTTCATAAACACAAACTCAAGCATAATGTCTGAGCCAAGTATTTCACCGGTTAGCGGGTTGGCAAGAGCTGGCCCGTAGCCACCAAATGGCGGTTTAGGTGATGAAGTCCAACGTAATACGTTGTAGTTAATATCACCAGCATCCCAGGTTGCGTCATCGGGTTGTACTTTAACTTCTAGTGCGTTTTTAAAACCGGCTTTTTCAAAAGCGCTATTCCAGGTAAGTACGGCATCGCGTATTGTGTCGCGCCACTCTACTGGGGTGGTATTTTCTATCCACCAGGTAATTGGCTTTACTGGCTCAGAAAGCTCAGCACTAGGGTTTTTCTTTTGTAGGTCCCAGCGTTTAATAACATCTTCATATGGCGCCCAATCGGTCGAGGTCATTAGATCAAATTGATTGGTGAAATAGCCTATGCGCGCGTCATCTTTACGTGGTTTATAGTCGTTTGTTGGTAATGCAACAAAAGAGTGCTGCACCTTAACAGAGACATTGCGCGGGTCGCTTACTGCGCTTGTACCACGCACGGTGGGGCTGGCATTACTAAATACGTAATCTACAACCACATCTAAGTTGTTTGGGTAAGGACGCTGCTTAACAATACGCGACTTTTTGCTGTTTAATTTACCCACTTTAAAGCGTTTTTTAGCTTTTTTATCGGCTGGGTTTGGCGTTGGCGATACCTTGTGTAGCGCCTCACTTAAAAATAACTTATTGACCTTAAAGGCTATTTTTCCTTGTTCTTCTTTTTCTATTTTAATGCTGGCTAAAACGGCTTCGCTAATATTGGCATTGCTTGCTTTGGCAATGGCACTGTTTTGATCAAATTTATAGCGAGGGGTTTTGCTAACTATATCTATGCGGTCAAAGTATTTTCTAAACTCAATAAGCTTGGTTTCTCTATAGGCACCGCGATAATGCCCAGCATCAGTGACACCGTCGACTGTATGGGCAAAGTATACAAAAGGGGTATTAAGCTGCGATTCGGTGATCACCATTAAGTGCTCACCGGTTTTTGGGTCTTGGTATAAATTAAAAATACCTGAAAATTCGGTTTGTCCTTCGACCATTTCGCTTAGGGTTTGTGGTTTTTTGTCTTCTTTTTTATCGCTAGCCAGTGCGTGGCCGCTAAGCGCTACACTAAGTGTTAGCGCAAGGGTTGTTAATTTCATTGTAATAATCTTTTTCGCTGTTATTTATTTAATGTGACTGTACGTAAATTAAAATTTGTTCGCACATCTTCTCGATGAAATAATAGCCTAAACCTGTAATTTGTTGATTTTAAATAGTAAAAGTTTGTAACAAAATATAATAAATGCGATGAATAGCAGATGTTTGTTAACGGGTACACAGCTATATTTAGTTCCCAATTTGATTTGTAACAGTTGCTTACAAATGTCAGGTTAATGTTTTATTGCGCTCTGTTATTATAGTGTTAGTAGAAATATGAGGTAATTAGGATATGCAATCAAATTCACTGAGATGGGTGTTCCCATTTGTAGCATTAGCCATTGGTGTAGTGGGCTTTATGGGAATAAACGCTATTGCACAAGAAGATCAAAGTAACACAGCAGTAGATACACGCCCCACCGTGCAAGTTGAGCCTGTAGAAGCTAATAATCATCAAGTAATAATAAACAGCTATGGCGAAATAAAACCATTAGAAAATACGCAGTTGGCGGCGCAGGTGTCGGGCGAAGTAATTAGCTGGCACCCTAACTTTGTAGCAGGTGGCGTGGTTTCTCGTGGCGATACACTTATTAGCATTGAAAAAGACAACTACGAAGCAGCCGTATTGGTAGCCGAAGCCGATTTAGCGCGTGCAAAAGCGGCCTTAATTGAAGAGCAAGCGCAGGCAAAAGTAGCCGAAGACGAAGCAAAGCGTTTTCCGAGTAAGGCACGTACTGACTTGTTTTTACGTAAACCGCAGGTGCTAAGCGCCCAAGCAGCGGTTAAATCTGCGCAAGCCGCATTAAAAAGAGCGCAACGCGATTTAGAAAACTGCGATATAAAAGCACCTTACGATGCGCTTGTTATAAGCCGCAATGTGGGGGTGGGCCAGTTTGTGGCTATGGGCGCACAAGTGGCCGATTTAAATAATATAGAAACAGCAGAGGTTATTATTCCTATTGCTGGTTTTGATAGCGTATTTTTACCGGAGCGAATTAAGGGCATTAAGGCCACTATTATTCAAAAAGGTTTAAACAGTTTTACACGTGAAGGCGTGATTGACCGCGACCTAGGTATTGTAGATAACGCGACGCGTATGAGCAGCTTAGTGGTACGTATTGAAGACCCATACGGCTTAAAAACACAGCAACCGGCTATTAAATTTGGCAGCTACGTGCAGGTTAATTTTGCAGGCGCCATGCTTAATAATATTTACCGCTTGCCGCAATCATTAGTTAATAACCAAACGGTGTGGATAGTTAACGAAAACCAAGAGCTTGAACCGCGCAAAGTAACCGTAGTGAGAGAAGAAGGCGAGTACTTTTATATTAGCAGCGGACTTAACGCCGATGATAAGTTGGTTACCACGTTACCTGAGTACCCACAAAAAGGCATGCAGGTTAAAGTGGCTGGCATGGGCGAGCCAAGTAACGCTAATACAAACACCGAAAGTAGCGCTGATGCGCAACAGTTGTAAGGTGTAAATTAATGAGCGAATCAATTGAAAAAAAACAAACCGGGTTAATAGCTTATTTTGCTAAAAACTCTGTTGCAGCCAACCTAATGATGGTTTTTATCATCATCATGGGGATTATTAGTTACTTAACCATTCAGCGCCAAATGTTTCCTAATGTAGAAATTAACTACATTAATGTTGAGGCAAATTACCCCGGTGCCTCACCACAAGAAATTGAAGAAAGCATTCTTATAAAAATTGAAGAATCACTAAAGGATGTGACCGAAATTAAAAAGGGCGTGTACCGCGCCTTTAGAAATGGCGGTAGAGCAAGCCTTGAAATTAACACCGATGCAGAGCTTACCGATGTACTTGATAAGGTAAAGCTGCGCGTTGATGGTATTGCAACCTTTCCTGCGGGCATGGAACCGGTCACCATAAGTCAGATTGAGTTTAGGCAAGATGTTATAGGGATGACCTTAGTTGCCGATTTGCCGCTGACAGAACTCAAACCAATTGCCAATCAAATTGAAGATGAGCTATTACAGCTATCAAACGTGTCGTTGGTAGAAAACGATGTGCCGCTTGATGAAATAGCCATTGAAATCGAACCAGACACTTTGCGCCAATACAACTTAACCCTAAGCGATGTAATGACCGCTGTGCGTAATTACTCTGCTAATTTTTCGGCGGGGCAACTAACAACAGATGCAGGGATTATTTCTGTTCGGGTTGAAAACCAGTATTACTCCGGCGATGAGTTTAGGCAAATTCCGGTAAAAATAGGCGACTACGGCGCTAAGGTATTGCTTCAAGACATTGCTGTTATTAAAGACCAATTTACCGAAGGCGAGCGCTACTTTAAATTTAATGGCGAAAACGCAGTGTATATGTCGGTAAAGGCAACGCAAGATCAAAACATGATCCCCGTTGCCGATTCGGTTAAAGCATTTATTGAGCAAAAAAATACCCAGCTGCCACCGGGCGTTAGGTTAGAGCCATTAATGGACATGACATACTACCTAAATGCGCGCCTTGATATGATGAAAGCTAACTTGTTTCAAGGGGCAATATTAGTCGCTATTATGCTTTCGTTATTCTTGCGCTTTAAATTAGCGCTTTGGGTAATGATTGGCTTACCAGTGTGCTTTTTAGGCGCCATGATGCTAATGCCTTTATTTGGTATAAGCATTAATATTATTTCGTTGTTTGCTTTTATTATGGTGCTCGGGATTGTGGTAGATGACGCCATAGTAATAGGAGAGGCCGCCTATACTGAGGTTGAAAAAAGCGGAGGTGGAGTTGAAAACGTCGTCCGTGGTGCTAACCGTGTAGCAACCCCTGCTACATTTGGCGTACTAACAACCATTGCGGTGTTTGCCCCGTTTACACTTTCGAGCGGGCCAGAAAGCGCCTTCTTTTACGGTATTGCTGTAGTAGTTATGCTGTGTTTAGTATTTAGCTTAGTTGAATCAAAACTTATTTTACCGGCGCACATTGCCCACACGCACTTTTCACCTATTAAAAAAGGGGGCTGGCGCGATAGGTTTAATACCCGCTTTTTTGGTTTTGTAAATGGCCCTTATAAGCGTTTTATATCGCGTTGTGTAGATTGGCGTTGGACAGTATTGTTTGGCTTTATTGCTATGTTTTTTATAAGCATTGCGCTGATCACATCAAATAAAGTACGCACTGTACCCACTCCTAAAGTGCCGCATGATTTTCCGCAAATTCAAATAGAAATGAATGACAATGTGTCTGATTTACAAACTATTGCAGCTATTCGTGAAGTAGAAGCCATGGTGTTAAGAGTTGATGAAGAAACAGAGCGTGAATTTGGCCAAAAAATAATTCGTGATGTACTGGTATTTAACCAAGGCAGAACGGAGTCTCAGTTACTTGCGCCGTTGGTTGATGAAGACTTACGCCCTTATAACGCGTTTGAGCTTTCGCGCCGCTGGCGAGAAGCTATGCCAACCATTGCCGGTATTAAATCACTCACTATTGAAGATGATGTTGGCGGCGGTGGCGGCACCGGCGAAGGCGAATTTGGTTATTTACTGTTTGGCTCTGATATAGAAACGCTTAATGCGGCAGGCCGTCGTTTTATTCAGCTATTGCAGCAACAAAAAGGCTTGTTTGATATAAGCTCAACCATTGACCCTGCTAGCAAAGAAGTGCAAATGAGCTTAAAACCTGTAGCTTACGATTTAGGGCTCGACCTTGCTAACATTGCAAACCAAGTAGGCGCTAGTTTTTATGGTGGCGAAGCGCAGCGTGTAATACGTAACGGCGAAGAAGTAAGAGTAATGGTACGTTACCCTAAACTGACTCGCGAAGCGTTTTCATCGCTAAAACACACTGTAGTTACTACACCGCAAGGGCGTGAAGTACTTTTAGGCGATGTGGTCGAATTAACCGAAACGCCGGGTATTAGCTATATTCGCCGTGAGGGCGGTTATCGTACTGTTTATGTGTACGGCAGTATTGATGAAGAAGTTATAGAGCCAGGCGAAGTGGTTTCGCAAGTAAAAGAAAACTTACTGCCGCAACTTAAAGAAGAATACCCAAGTGTAAAATCAGAGCTAGGTGGCGCAATAGAAGAGCAACAAGCGCAAGCTAATGAGCAGCTGCTGTTTTTTGTAGGCGGCATGATTTTAGTTTATATATTGCTTGCTGTACCACTTAAAAGTTATGCCCAGCCGCTTATTGTTATGTCGGTTATTCCGTTTAGTTTAACGGGGGCTATTTGGGGACACTTTTGGTTTGATTTAGACATTAGCTTAATGTCGGGCTTTGGTTTAATAGCCGCGGCCGGCGTAGTAATAAACGACTCGCTGGTAATGACCGACTACGTAAACCAAGTACGCCGAGAGGGTGTAACCGTTAAAAACGCGGTAATAGAAGCCGGTTGTGCACGCTTTAGAGCAATATTATTAACCTCTATTACAACCTTTGCAGGGGTTCTGCCCATAATGTTTGAAACCAGCTTACAAGCTAAGTTTGTAATCCCTATGGCAGTAGCGCTAGGCTTTGCGGTAATGTTTGCAACACTAATCACCCTTATATTGGTGCCGTGCTTGTACATTATTTTAGGCGATATTGGCGGCGTGTTTAAAATGGCTTTTCGAAAAGTATTTAGGCGAAAAGTCCCTATAAACCAAACCTCTTAAACTATTAAAAGCCAACTTTAACAAGTTGGCTTTTTAGTTATTTAGGGTTATATAAAAATCTCGGTTACATTCTTTTGTTTGAATAAGCTTTGCGCACGTTTTATAATCACTTTTTTCTGTTGGCAAATTAGTCGAAAGGCTAAGACGCAAAGTTTCCGGTCTAAGGTGTAAACTACGATAGCGGGGCTGCTGCATAATTTTTATACGGTATTGCTTGCCCTCAGTGTCGTTTTTGTGTATCCATATGATATGGATAAAATTTTGTGACTCTTAAGGTGTTACTGTGTTTATGCATACGTCGTTGGCCTGTGGAAAATGGTCAACTATAGGTTGTTTAAACCATCATACTCAATTGTTCATTGGGGATGTGGTTAGTGTAACCTTTTCAGACATGCAAGGAGTGCTTGTTGATTTATCGTTTGATTATAAAATTACCTCTTTAGAACAAGGTGAGCCTCATGCTTGGCCACGCTTAGTTGCTGAGTATATAAACGTGCATGTGCCCCTGGTAAGTGCAGGTAGAATGACCAAGCAAGGGTTGGTTGTTGGCTATCGAGATAACGAAATATTTGCCCTAGAAAGTAGCGGTATTAATAAGGCAAAGGTTGATTTTCATTGCATTGCAAAGTGCGATACCCCCGCTAAGTGCACCAACCAAGCATATGATTTTGTATACCCTAATGGGGGCGAACAATATAACGCGGGGACTCGCGTACTGCAGCCTAAAACAGGTTATATATACCAATGTAAGGCATGGCCATTTAGCCAATTTTGCAGAACCAATAATGATAAAGACCCAAGCTTTGAACCTGGTATCGGAAAAAGCTGGGCAATGGCCTGGACTAAGGTCTCTTAACGCTTTTAAAATAAAAACCATCTTCCCATGGGTGTAATGACAAGAATAAAATTGCAGTAATTTTAAAATTTGGACTTATACCTCAAGCCCACTCTCTATGAGTGGGCTTTTTTATTTTTATGATAAACTGCCTGCATTGTTATTTTTTATACGGTTTTGTTGTGTCTTTAAGTGAATTTTCTTCTCAATCATTAGCTCGTTTTCCTGTTGCTAAAAAGCAACCTTATCAATTAACTATGCACAATAAAACGCGCACCGATAACTACTACTGGATGCGCGATGATGAGCGCGAAAACCCAGAAATACTCGCCCATTTAGCGGCCGAAAATACATACTGCGATGAGCAACTAGCCGCAATAAAACCACTTCAAAGCAGTGTTTTTGAAGAACTAAAAGGGCGCATCGTAAAAGATGACAACACAGTGCCGGTTAAAGATGGCAAGTACTGGTATCACTCAGAGGTACGTGGTGACGATGAGTATTCGCGCCATTTTAGAAGCATAAGTATTAACACCGATAACAAGCAGTTACTTCTTGATGTGAATGCTTTAGCTCAAAACCATGAATTTTACGAACTAGGTGAAGTCGCGCTAAGCCCATGCGAGCAATTAATGGCATACAGCGAAGACACCGAAGGGCGCAGAATTTACAGCGTACATTTTAAAAACCTGCAAACAGGTGAAATGCTCAGCGATGTTTTAGAAAACACTGAAGGGCAAATTGTTTGGGCTAACGACAATAAAACCGTATTTTACGTTAAAAAAGACTTACAAACGTTACTGGGTTTTCAGGTGTTTAGGCATGAACTAGGCACAGCGCAAAGCCAAGATGTCATGGTGTATGAAGAGCACGATAAAAGCTTTTTTATGGGCTTGGGTAAAAGCCGAGACGAGAGCCTTATTATTATAGATTTGGCCACCACCGAAACAAACGATACCTGGGTGCTTGATGCCAATAACCCGCAGGGAGAATTTTACGCATTACTACCGCGCGAAGAAGGGCATGAGTTTGATATAGATAAACACGGTGATACTTATTACATAGTAACCAACTGGCAAGCTAAAAATTTCAGACTGATGACGGCAACAAGCGAAACGATTGCAGATAAAACGCAGTGGCAAGAGCACACCGCGCACCGTGAGCATGTGTTGCTTGAAGGCGTAGAGATATTTGACGACTTTTTAGTATTAACTGAGCGCGAGCAAGGTCAAGCTCGCTTTGTTGTTATTAACCAAGCTCAAGAGCGCATGGCGCTTGAATTTAGCGACCCATGTTACTATGCCGCTGTGGCGATGAACCCCGAGCCACAGGCGCGTTCGGTACGTATTTATTATTCAAGTCTAACCACGCCTGGAACGTTGTACGATGTTGATTTAGCCACGGGCAAAAAAACATTGTTAAAACAGCAGCAAGTACTGGGCGGGTTTGATAGTGCACTTTATGCCTCTGAGCGCTTATTCGTGACAGCACGCGATGGCGTGCAAGTACCTGTTTCGTTAGTTTATAGAAAAGACACCTTTACCAAGGATGGCACTAACCCACTGTTTCAATATGGCTATGGTGCATATGGTTACACGATAGATCCGAGCTTTTCGAGTACCTCATTGAGTTTGCTAGATCGCGGTTTTGTGTATGCGATTGCACATGTAAGAGGCTCCGAAATGCTAGGACGCCATTGGTACGAGCAAGGTAAAAAAGAGCATAAACAAAATAGCTTTAGCGACTTTATTGATATTACAAAGGCTCTTGTAGAGCAAGGCTACGGTGATAAAAACAAAGTATTTGCCTCTGGCGGCAGTGCAGGTGGTTTGTTAATGGGCGCTGTATTAAACCAAGCGCCAGGGCTTTACTTAGGTGTAGGGTGTCATGTGCCATTTTTAGATGTGTTAACCACCATGCTAGATGAAAGTATTCCACTTACCACTAACGAGTATGATGAATGGGGCAACCCAAACGATGAGCACTTTTATGATGTAATAGCCGCGTACTCACCGTACGATAATATTAGCGCCCAAGACTACCCGCATATTTTAGTCACCACAGGCCTGCACGACTCTCAAGTACAATATTGGGAGCCTATGAAGTGGGTAGCAAAAATGCGAGAACTCAAAACCGATAACAATATACTGGTATTCAAAACCGACATGGATGCTGGGCATGGCGGCGCATCTGGGCGTTTTAAAAGCCTTGAAGAAAAAGCCCTCGAAATGGCCTTTTTTATCGCGCTTATAAATTAACTGCAAAATACGCAAAATGTATTAAGCTTTAATGAAGCACTGATATATAAAAGGTTATTTATGTTTGGAGCACATGGAGAGTTTTATATTTGCTCTCAGCCACCCACCATGTATTTAAAGCTAATGGGTAGTTTTAATAATGAAGGAATTACTTTACTAACTAATGGCGTGGTGAACGAACTAAGTATGCACCCCAAAGGAGCGGTAAAGTGTGTTGTGGTTAATTTAGAAGAATTTGAGTTAATAACTGTAGATAGCATGGACTCGTTAGAGGCGTACTTTGCCAGCGTAAAAGAGCGTGGCTACGAACGCGTAGATTACTTATATGCAAACATTATTGCTAAAAATATGTTCGAGAAGGTCTGGAACAACAGCGATATTGAAGTTAACTTTTATAAAGACTCAGAAAGTTACCTACATCAACACCCAGACGATGAATACATTAAAACTCACTGGTAAATAGAATTACAAGCCCCTATGCTACGGGGCTTATAATGCTCTCTAGGCAGTTTTTGTACCTTCTTGATAAATTTAACGAGATATTGTTTTTAAGCTTCACTTTATAGTCGCCGCTGTCTGTTGGCATAAGCTCTTTTATGGCATGTTTTCTAACAAGCGTGGAGCGGTGAATACGTATAAAACCTTCAGGCTCTAGCTGTTGCTCAATGTTTTTCATGGTTTCACGGTGTAAAACGGGGGCGCTGTTACCATTAAAGTGCAGCTCTACATAATTACCCGCACCGTTTATCCATACAATATCGTTAATATCTATTAAACGTACCTTTCCTACATCTTTAACAACAATATGTGCAGCAATGGGTTGCTCGTTTTCAGATGCGGCTTTAAACAAGCGCTCGGCTTGTGTGGCTAATGGGCATAAATGAATAAGCTTATCGAAGCATTTTTCAAGCCTTGAAGCGGTTGCATCGACTGTTAAAAAATCGACTGCGCCGACTTCAAACGCAAAATTAGCAAATTCAGCCGACCTAGCAATCACCACCACTTTCATTGTTTTAGCCAATTCAGTTAGGTGCACTATTTGAGTAGGATCATTTAAATTAGATAATTCGTAAAAAAGCACATTAAAACGAGAGGTATCTATTTGATCTAAACGCTGCTCGGGCAGTTGCGTTTGCGAATCAAAGTGACGGTGAGCTTGCACCTGCTGAGTTAAGAATGTTGCAAATTTGCTCGTGCTAACTCTAATTAGTGCATGAAAGTAAGTAATCATAAAAAATCCATCTCTAGAGTGTGTAGTTATAAAGACCGTGTATTTAATAAAAAATGTTAAAAAAATTTAATCTAATTTATAACAATCTGGGATAAGTACCTTCATCCCATATATCCTGCTGTTTGTACCTGACTAAGTGCCTATTAAATAATGCGCATAGTGTCTTAAAATTATTCCACTTAATGTTGAAATGTTTGTAACCAACCAGTTACAAAAATAACATTTCAGGGACATTATAGTATGAAAAAAATAAATAACTTAGATAGTCGTACATTTAAAAAATCTTCATTGTCTTTAGCACTTAGTGCGACAGTGCTTGCTGGCTTTTCTTTTCAAGGTATAGCCGCAGAAGAAGACGAACTAGAAAAAATAGAACGCGTGCAAGTAACGGGTTCTCGTATTCGTTCAGCCGAGGCGATGTCATCTGCACCTATACAGGTTGTAAGTGGCGAGGCAATTGATGCATCGGGTTCTTTAAACATTCAAAACCTACTGCTAGAAAACCCAGCATTTGGTTCTCCAGCTATTAGCCGTACTAACTCTAACTTTTCAACTGCAAGCGCGGGTGTAGCTACTGTTGATTTGCGTAACTTAGGTTCAAACCGTACTTTAGTACTTGTGAATGGGCGCCGTTATGTATCGGGTGTACCTGGTAGCTCGGCAGTTGATTTAAATACCATTCCTAGTCAATTTATTGAGCGCGTGGAAATTATGACCGGTGGCGCATCATCAGTATATGGCTCTGATGCGGTTGCAGGTGTAGTTAACTTTGTACTAAAAGATGACTTTGAAGGCGTAGAGTTTGAAGGCCAATACGGCGAATCAAGCGAAGGCGATGATGAATCGCGCCAGTTTTCTTTTACCTCGGGTTTAACTACGGGTGATGGCAAAGGTCAAGCCATGTTCCACTTAGGCTACTCAGACCAAGGAGCTGTGTTTTCACGCGATCGTGAGCGCTCTGCAGTAGACCAATTTTCAGGTATTTATTTTGAAGACGATCCGGCGGCAAATCCGGGCTCTATTTTTGAAGCCGTTAACCCGTTTTTCTCATCATTTCCGCCACAAGGGCGTTTTGATGCAGGCGATACACGCTTTACTTACGATCCAAACAACAACTTACAAGACTCGTTTAGCACCAATGGCGGTGACGGTATAGATGCCAACGGCTTTAACCGAAGCGGCGTACGTACCATTGCTATACCAACAGAGCGCTACTTATTTGCCTCAAATGGTAGTTACGAGTTAACAGATAAACACAGCTTCTTTTTTGAAGGGACGTATGCATCTAGTACCACTATTTCAGAGTTAGAGCCTTTTCCGTTTGCCTCAGATGACATTTATGCCAATGGCCGCGTGCCAATTGAGTTTGACGTAAATGGTGAAATGCTCAGAAATGCCTTTGTGCCAGATGATATTTACAATGCAGCAACAGACACCGACGGTGATGGTGCTAGAGATATCTTTTTTGCAAAACGTTTAAGTGACGTAGGTAACCGTGGTGCCCGTGCAGAGCGTGATACATTCCGCTTAGCTGTGGGCTTTCAGGGTGAGATTAACGACAGCTGGTTTTACGATACCTACTATGTGTACGGTAAAACGAAAGAGTCGCAAGTATCAGGTGGCTTAGTAAATGTACAAAGCTTTCGCCAAGGTTTAGAGGCGGTAATTGATAGCCAAGATTTAGATGCGGATGGCATTACCGATGAAGCGATTTGTATTGATGCAACAGCGCGTGGCTTTAATTGTGCGCCAGTAAACATTTACGGATTTAATTCACTATTGCAAGGTGCAATTGATTTTGTAAGTGCGCCAAGTACGCTTTCTACGTCGGTAGAGCAAGAAATTATTGGCGGTAATGTCTCAGGTGATTTATTTGAGCTGCCTGCGGGTATGGTAGGTATTGCGGCTGGTTTTGAATACCGCGAAGAGTTTTCTCGCAGTGAATTTGATGCCCTACAGCAAGCAGGCTTAAATGCCGGTAATGCAATTCCTGCAACCGAAGGTTCTTTTGATGTAACTGAATACTATGTTGAGGCTAACATTCCTGTGCTGGATGCGGTAACAATGAACGCCGCAGTCCGTTTATCTGACTACTCAACAGTAGGTAATACAGAAAGCTGGAACGTAGGTGTTGATTGGGAAGTGATGGATAGCTTACGCCTTCGTGCTACCCGTGCTCGTTCTACACGTGCGCCTAATATTGATGAGTTATTTTCACCGCCTTCGCAAACATTCCCAAGTGGTTTAAACGATCCATGTATAGGTGTTACAAACAGTGGCGGTGGCGCTGTAGGTGATGCGTGTCGTGCCGATGCGGGTGTTGCAAATAATATTGCATCAAACGGTGAGTTTACCCTTAACCAGTCTGATTTACAGGGTATTAGTGGTTTTAACCGTGGTAACCCAGACTTAAAAGAAGAAGTGGGCGACTCTGTGACTGTGGGTGTGGTATTTACCCCAGAGGAGCTAATTTCGGGCCTTGACGTTACCCTTGATTACTTTGATATAGAAATCACAGATGCGATTGTATCTACACCGCGCCAATTTATTTTAGACCAATGTTATGGCGGTGGTGACGATAGCTTCTGTAGCTTTATAACTCGTCGTAGCGGCCCTTCTGGTAATAATAGTGCAGGTTCACTTGAGTTTATTGACAGTGGTGTATCAAATAGTGGTGGTTTAGGAACTGAAGGTGTTGATTTAACACTAACTTACTCTGCCGATATTGGCCCAGGCGCATTTAGAACTCGCCTTGCATACACTTACTTGATTGACGGTTACACTATTCCGTTACCGGGTGCGGATAAAGATGAGTTTGCAGGTGAAATTGGCGCATCTGAGCACAAAGCTAACTGGAACTTAGGCTATAAGCTTGATGACTTTGATTTTAACTGGAGCATGACCTACATAGGGGCTGCTGACTTTGATGATCAATTCTTAAGTGGCTTTGGTATACCTGCTGGCGGCGTGGGTATTGGCTCAGTAACCTACCATGATGTACAAGCAAGCTATCATATAAGTGACGCGGTAGAGCTATACGCCGGCGCTAACAATTTATTTGATAAAGAGCCTCCACGTATACTTTCAGGTGTTAGTGGCTCAAGCACAGGTACTGAAACCGACGCAGGTACGTATGACCCAATCGGACAAACCTTCTATATTGGTTTTAGAAGTAAATTTTAAGCAGTTAATACTGCACAATTGTCGTTTTTCCAGCTTCACTTAATTAAGGAGCTGGTATTAACAAAAGCCCCAGCCGTTGCTGGGGCTTTTTAATGCCAGCGCGAAAAGGGTGGGCTTGTTTGCTTTAAAATTATTTATGCTCCGCTTAAACCAAAAACAACGCCACTGGTAACAGTGGCGTTGTTTAGTCAATAGGGGGCGCTAATATAGTATCCGAATCGCAAAGAAATTTACGATTCTCCCTATTTGTAGCCCTCCCCTTTTGAGGGCTTATTTTTTAGCTTAGTCTAAGTACGCTTTTAACATCCATACTAGTTTTTCTTGCTCTGAAATATAATCACCCATTAATGACGCTGTACCTTCATCATCTGCATCACCTGCTTGAGTAAGTACTTCACGTTGCATTTTAATTAGTGTGCTGTAGCCAGCTAATAGGTTTTCTACGGCTGCCGTACCATCGCTAATGTTTTTAGCTTCTTTAATTTCACTTACTTCTAAGTAATCAGAAAACGCATGAAGTGGCGCGCCATCTAACGTTAAAATACGTTCAGCAATTTCATCTACTTTTTCAAGCAGAAGATTGTAAATCTCTTCAAATTTAATGTGTAATTCAAAAAAGTTACGGCCTTTAATATTCCAATGAAAACCACGCGCATTCATGTATTGAATTTGGTAGCTGCTCAATAATGTATTGAGTGACTTAACAATGTCTTCGCTTTTTGCGCTGTTTAAACCAATTGCATTTACCTGTGACATACCTTGCTCCTTGATGAACCGTTTATTTATGAACTGATGATCATTATTGCTCAGTGCTATTAATTAGTAAAATTGTTTAAACCAGTCAATGCAATAGGTTTTAACTATTAATAACGTGCAGCGCAATAAATCACTCATACAATATAGATGGGTTGAATTTATTAAAATTCTACCCCTTAACAATAAAATAAAGACAAAACATGGATAAATTATGATCTAAAACAAGTTTTCTACAAGGTTGAATATTAGCTATTTGATGTATTGATCTAAATCAGTAAATGCTTATAGCTGTAGCGCATAATTCACTCAAGAAAAATAAATATCTTAAATTTATTGGAGAGCGATTATGGATGCAAAAACAGTAAAACAAAATAAAGCAGAGTTAATTGTGGTAGGTATAGCCGTTATAGCATTTGTATTGGGGCTGGTGGCGCATTTAGCAGGCGCAAGTTTTGCTAATGCCGACACGTTTGGCTACATTGCCGCACCCATGCCACTTATTTTAGGGGTGATATTTTTAATCAGTTATAAAATAGCAGAGGCGGGCGAAGACTAGGCTGCTTCGTTAAGGCACTTAATAATGTACTCAAGCACTTGGCGAGAGTAAATCATACTGGTATGGCTTAAATGAAATACTTTATGCTCAGCCATGCCTTTAAGCTTGGTTTCGTCTAGTAAAACGGTGCCATCGGACTGACTGCCTTTGACAATTAACGGCATTAACCCAATGGGCAAATCGCCAGCAATACTGTAAAGCTTGGCCTTAAACGGCCAGTTACCATTTTTAGTGAGTAAAAACTCGACGCTGTTTTTTAAAAAGGTTTCAAACCCTTTTTGCTTCATCTTTTGCGCTATGTGGCTGCCTTGATGGGGTGTGCCAAGCGTAATCACTTTAGTGACATGGTGACTCGCTGGCGTGCCTGCCTCTAAGTAGGCGCGGGCAATTAATCCGCCCATAGAGTGACATACTAATGCAGAGGGCTCATCACCAATAAACTCATCTATTTGTTTAAATATGGTGCTTAAGTTTGGGTCGAGCGTATTGTAAGTGAGATTAAGTACTTTAACTCCAGACTGTTCAAGACGAGAGCAGAGCGGGCGCATAACAAAGCCCGACATATAAAGGCCGTGTAATACAATAACGTGGTTTATTTTCATACGCCCTTACCTACAATTTACATTAACCGTTGCGGTTTTATTTCGATATTAGCCGTATCAGAACTGACCCACACATCACCATCTTGAACGGTAATGGTAAGTTTTATATTGCGGTCGGCTAAATCTGCAAGTGCCTGAGTAGCGGCGTAATCAAGGCTAAAAATACTTAAGTTTTTAAAATCGTACAACTTAGGTTGATGTTTTTGCCACCAAATAGCTTGGTTGTTTTCGCCATAGGTATAAAGCACCACTTTTTTAGCTTTATTGCAGGCTTTTTTAAGACGCTTTTCATCTGGCAGGCCCAGCTCAATCCACAGCTCTATCTCTTCACTGTAGTTTACATGCCAAAGCTCAGGTTCATCGTCGGCACTTAAGCCTTTGGTAAACTCTAAGCCATCACAACTATTTAGTGCATAGGCTAATAAGCGAATCATCAGGCGTTGCTCGGTTTCAGAGGGATGCTGTGCCAACGTTAAATTAAAATCTTGGTACACGTGGCGGTCCATATCGCTTAACGATAATTGCGCTTTAATAATGGTAGATTTAAGAGCCATAATATCTAATCTAAAAAAATTTGCGCCAGTATAGCGCAATTAAATGAATTGCCAGTTAAAATAGCGTCAAATTATATGTTAGGAGTTAAAAATGGCTATCCAGTGGTTCCCTGGGCACATGAATAAAGCCCGTAATGAGATTAAAGAAATAATGCCGCAAATGGATGTGATCATTGAAGTGCTTGATGCACGCATTCCTTACAGTAGTGAAAACCCTATGGTAACTACGCTTCGTGAAGGCAAGCCGGTCATCAAAATTTTAAATAAGGCTGATTTAGCCGACCCTAAAATGACCCAAGCGTGGAAAGACTATTTTGAGCAAGAAAGTGGCGTTAAAGCCATTGCGTTTGGTCATGATAAAGCCGCTGAGGTGCACCGCATTAATGAGCTTTGTAAAAAGTTGGTGCCACATAAAGTGGGCGCCGATAAGCAAATTAAAGCCATGATCATGGGTATTCCAAATGTGGGCAAATCAACGTTAATTAACGTATTAGCTGGCCGCATAGTTGCAAAAACGGGTAACGAGCCTGCGGTAACAAAAGCGCAGCAACGTATTAAGCTTGAAGATGGCATTATGCTTTACGACACACCAGGTATGCTGTGGCCTAAAGTAGAAAACGAGAACTCGGGTTATCGTTTAGGTGCCACCGGTGCAATACGTGATACAGCACTTGAATACGAAGATGTGGCAAGTTATACCGCAGAGTATTTATTAAAAGCCTACCCAGAGCTTTTAAAAGCACGCTATAAAATAGATGAACTGCCAGAAAGTGACTGGGAGTTTGTAGAAATGGCCGGTAAAAAGCGTGGCTGTATTCGTGGCGGTAACCAAATAGACACCTATAAAATGTCTGAAATACTGATTAACGAATTACGTGATGGGATTATCGGCCGTATTACCATGGAAACCCCAGCCATGCGTGAGGAAGAAGAAATTATGGTAGCTGGCTTACGCGCCGCTGCAGAGGCCAAAAAAGCCGCTAAAGAAGAAGAGAAAAAACAGCGCCGTGCACGTGCACGTAAAAACCGCCGTTAATATGTGAATTTATGTGAGTATGTTACTTACTAAATTACAGACATAAAAAAAGCCCGTAAGGGCTTTTTTAGTTTCATATCTACCGTCACCGATATGAGCAATGTAGCAAGTAAAATAGTAGGGCGGTTACTTATCATCAACATCAAGGGGCGTTGCGGTTCATAACAAGTAACCATAGCTGTTTACGTGCGCCACACGTTGTTTCAGGGTCGAGAAACAAATTAGTTCATTCCGTCACAAGTGGGTATGCATTCCCGTCTTGTTGATATTGATTATCAGTTAGATCTAATAAACTGTCAACACCTAAATGCAAATAATTCTTATTTTATTAAGTGCGTTTTTTAGTCATCGCATAGGTGTACTTCACTACCCTTCTTATTAATTTTTGTTTATGTCTATTTTGTTCATGGTTTTTATGAACAAAATGTACTTTACCGTCATCAATGCACCTTTCCCTCAAAATATTTCGTTAATTTCACGTTAACAATAAGCTGTGCTTTAGATAGCAGTTTGTCGTCGCTTATCTACCTGACAATAAAGATACAAACACAGCGTGGAGAAAATAATGAAAGCAAGTAACACACAGCTCGCTTTAGCAATTACAGCAGCGTTGGCTAGCACATCAGCTTTAGCCGATAACGATACTCAAAAACTACAAGCACAATTAGATGCATTGCAAAAAGAAGTTAACTCTTTAAAAACATCAAGTGGCTTTAATTTGGAGTTTGGAGGACGAGTACAGCTTGATTACAACTATTTTGAAGGTGCCTATAACGCAGGCAATGATGGCTCAGGTGGGAGCGACTTCTTCCCTCGTCGTATTCGTACCTACGTAGAGAGCGAGCATGGAAACTGGGATCACAAATTACTTTTAGAATTTGGCGAAGGGGATGCCGAAATTGTACTTGCCCGCGTGCGTTACGCCTTTGAAAACGGTCTTAAAATTAAAGCGGGTAAAATCCGTGAAGACATGTCGCTAAACGCACTTACTAGCTCAAAGCACATTAATACTATTGAGCGTAGTACGCTTGCTAATACTTTCTCGCCTTTTTTCCGTTGGGGCGTATCTGCTTATCAATACTTTAAAGGCTCAGGTTTTCGATATGCCGTTGGGGTTTATAAAAATGATGCCTTTGGTGCAACGGGTAACGATGAAAACGACCGTCTAACGCTTGCTATTACAGGGCGTGCTACGTGGTCAAGTGCAGCACCTGGTGACGTGATTCATTTAGGTGCATGGCATTCATACCGTGATATGGGTGGCAATGAACTAGGCGAGCGTTTTGCGCGTGGTGAAGTGCGCGAAACTAATGTACGCCTTGTTAATTATACTACAGGCGGTACAGCGGTAGCACTGGATAGCTTATCGCAGTCTGGGCTTGAATTTGCTTTTCAGGCTGACTCTTTAACATTAGAGGCAGAATATGCAAGCCGTGCTTTAGATGCGCTCAATAGCAGCGATGATCTAGATGGCGAACGTTTTGACGGCTTTCATATCTCAGCAAGTTACTTTTTAGGGGGTGAGCAACGACAGTATAAAGCTGGCTCTGCTCTATTTGTACAACCTAAAAATATAAAAAATGCATGGGAGTTAGTTGCTCGAGTTTCGCAAATGGATGCAACGAGTAAAAACCAAGGTAGCGAAGTAACTACCTACACACTTGGTACAAGCTATTACGTTAGTAGTGACATTAAATTTATGGGCAATCTTATCTACAGCGATGTAGATGGCCCAGGTACCGCTGCGCTTGTAGGTGATGAAGACTCTGGTATGGGCTTTAGTGCACGTATGCAGTATTTATTTTAAGGGGACACACAATGAAATTATTTAAGTCAGTTAAAACAACATTATTAGCGGCATCATTAGTACTAAGCAGCCCTATGGCATTGGCCGATATTCACTTTTTAGTACCAGCAGGCCCAGGTGGCGGATGGGATACAACTGCGCGCGGTGTAGGTGAAGGTTTAGTAAAGGCAGGCATTGATAATAATGCGTCTTTTCAGAATATGTCGGGCGGTGGCGGCGGGCGCGCCATTGCCTACTTAATAGAATCAGGTACTAAAAAAGGCGATATATTAATGGTTAATTCAACGCCTATTGTATTGCGAGCCTTAACGGGGAAAATTCCCTATAGCTACCGAGATTTAACACCCGTAGCCAATATGATTGCTGATTTTGGTGCCTTTGTTGTTCGTAACGATTCGCCCTATAAAACCTGGCAGGATGTTATTAAAGCGCTTAAAGAAGACCCAAGCTCAATTAAAGTAGCGGGTGGTTCTGCCCGTGGCAGTATGGATCACTTAGTTGCTGCACAAGCGGCTAAAGCAGGCGGGGTTGATGGCCGCAGAATTCGTTACATTCCTTACGATGGCGGTGGTAAAGCAAAAGCTGGTTTACTCTCTGGTGAAGTAAACTTACTTTCTACCGGTTTAAGCGAGGCGTTAGAAGTTGCAAATGGCGGGCAGGCGAGGGTGTTAGCAGTTACATCGCCAGAAGCTTTAGCGGATTACCCTAAAATACCTACGTTAAAGTCGATGGGTTACGATATGGAGTTTGTTAATTGGCGCGGCTTTTTTGCTGCTCCTAATTTACCTGCCGATAAACTTGCTCAATACACCGAGAAACTTCGTAAATTACAATCAACTCCTGAGTGGGAAACTGTTCGCGCACGAAATGGCTGGTTAAATCTCTTTCAAGAAAAAGATGAATTTATCCAGTCACTCGAAAAACAAGAAGCGCAGCTTAAAGTGGCAATGCAAGAGCTTGGCTTTATTCGTAAAGCGGATTAATCGAGGTTTTTTATGATGAATCGCGAACTACTAGGGCCAAGTTTATTCTTGGCGCTATTTACACTCTACGCCATTGTGGCGTGGCAAATTCCACTATTACCATTTGAAGAATACGAAACGGTTACTTCTGCTACATTACCAAAAGTATACGCAGCTTTTGGCATTGTGGTGTGCTTGCTTTCTATCGGTTCTACTTTGCTTAAGCCAAACGAAAAAGCGGCAGAAAACCAGCCTCTAGAAAAGTCGCATGTCGTACGAACTTTAGGCTTATTAGTTTTAATGGTGATTTATAGTGCAATGTTGGAGCCTGTTGGCTTTTTAATCTCGACCAGCGCCTTTTTATTAGCGGGTTTTTTTGTAATGGGTGAAAGGCGCAAGAAGATTCTATTGTTTGCCTCTCTTCCTGTTGCCGTAGTGTTTTGGTTTTTGATGACTCAAGTATTAGGTATTTACTTGGTTCCGGGCGATTTATGGAGTTAAGTTATGTTTGATGGAATTATGCTTGGTTTGTCGACCGTGCTCGACTTTAATAATTTAATGTACGTGATAGCAGGCTGTTTGGTGGGTACATTTATTGGTATGTTACCTGGGCTTGGGCCAATAACTGCTATTGCATTGATGATCCCTATTACTTACAGCATAGGTGCTGATTCAGGGATGATTTTAATGGCTGGGGTTTATTATGGCGCTATTTTTGGTGGCTCTACATCATCCATTTTAATAAATGCGCCAGGGGTGGCGGGTACGGTGGCTTCATCTTTTGATGGCTATCCGTTAGCAAAGCAAGGGCATGCTGGTAAAGCCTTGGCTATTGCCGCTTACTCCTCATTTATAGGTGGAACTATAGGCGCCATACTACTTATGGTTGCCGCACCTCTACTAGCAAAGGTGTCATTGAGTTTTCAATCTCCTGATTATGTTGTGCTAATGTTTTTAGGTTTAACAGCTATTGCTGCATTTTCAAATAAAGGCCAATTTTTAAAAGCAATGATGATGACAGTATTTGGTTTAATGCTGGCAACGGTAGGTATAGATCCATCCTCGGGAACCGAGCGATTTACCTTTGGACAAGCCGACTTACTCGATGGTATTAGCTTTTTATTAATTGCAATGGCAACGTTTGCACTTGCTGAGGCATTAATTAATGTTGTTAAGCCAGAGAAGAAAGACGCTAAAAGTCTTAATGATTCAGATACGCCGCAAATAGGTTCAACTAAATTAACAAAAGACGAAGTTAAAGATATGGCGCCGGTTGTTGGCCGTTCGTCATTTTTAGGATTTATTGTTGGTGTTTTACCTGGCGCAGGAGCCACTATTGCAAGCTTTATGGCCTATGCCACTGAGCGAAATTTGGCACCTAAAGGCCTAAAAGAAAAATTTGGAAAAGGCTCTTTACGTGGTCTTGCCGCTCCTGAGTCTGCAAATAATGCAGCATGCACAGGTTCATTTGTACCTTTATTAACATTGGGGATTCCTGGCTCTGGCACGACGGCCATAATGCTAGGAGCATTAATAGCATATGGTATTCAGCCAGGCCCTATGCTCATGCAAGAAAACCCAAGTGTATTTTGGTCTGTCATTGTAAGCATGTATTTTGGCAACATTGTTTTATTGATTTTAAACTTACCTCTCATTCCTTATTTTGCAAAAGTATTGGCAATGCCAAAGTCGGTATTAACCATTATGATTTTGTTCTTTAGTTTAATAGGCGTGTACTTGGTGTCGTTTAACACATTCGACTTATTTATGATGGTTGGTGTTGCCTTGGTTGCGTTAATATTACGCCTATTGGCCTTTCCAATGGCTCCTTTGTTACTTGGCTTTATTTTAGGCGATATGATTGAGCGAAACTTTCGTCGTTCAATGATGATTTCGGATGGCTCTTTAAGCTTTTTATGGGATAGGCCACTCACATTAAGTATTTTTATACTTTCTATTTTAGTGTTGTTGTTCCCATTAAAAGATTATTTGAAGCAGCGCCGTGCGGATAAAACAGCTTCTAGGTTACAGCAAGAGCAAGCTTAATAAGGACGTTAATGACAAACACCAACAAACCAAGCCCATTGCAGAGCATGGTAAAAAAACCTAAACGATTAGAAACACGTTTAATTATTTGGGTAACTGGGCTATGTGTTTTACAAGCAATATTGTTTGGGGCGTTGGTGTATCAGCTTACGGCGCAAAGTTTACATAATCACATAGGTGATAAAGCACTCGCTGTAGCAAGTAGTATCGCAACACGAACTGATGTAATAAATGCGTTAGAGGGAAAAGGTGATTTAACAGCATTTAATTTGCAAATAGAGAGCCTTACGGAGCTAACAAGCGCTGATTTTATAGTAGTTGGCGATATTAATGCACTGCGTATTATACACCCTGATGAGCACAAAGTTGGCAAACCTATGGTTGGAGGTGATAGTCAGGAGGCCCTTCAAGGCGAGCGCTATATATCGGTAGCTCATGGCAGCATGGGGGAGTCAATTCGCGGTAAAGTACCTGTATATAATGCTAACAATGAAATTATAGGCCTAGTGTCTGTTGGTTTTTTGGTGCAATCAATTGATCCGCTTATTTTATCTCGTAGTGCTGAAATACTTATTTGGGGGCTGATGCTTGTTGGTTTAAGTATTATTGCCGCGGTTTATATTGGTCAACGAGTACGTAATGCTATATTTGGTTTGCAACCAGATGAAATAGCAAGATTATTTTCAGAGCAGGATGCTATTTTAAATACTGTGCGTAGCGGCATTATTGCACTGGAGCCTGATGGAACCGTGCGTAAACTAAATCAACGTGCCTGCGAAATTCTTGATAAGCCTACATCTACAATCCATAAAAACCTTACTCTAGAAGACCTATTGCCTGAGCATGCTGAGTTTTTACTGCGCAATCAAAGCCGCACAATTGTTGGGTTTGAGTTATTTGCTGCAGATAAACGAATTATTTTGTCGCGGTTTTCTTTACAAGTTCAAGGTCAGGATGATGGTATTTTGCTCAGTATGCGCCCGTCTGATGAACTGGAATATTTAAGTCAGCAGCTAACAAAAGTACAAGCATTTGCTGAGTTACTTCGTGTTCAAACACATGATTACTCGAATAAATTAAACCTAATTGGTGCTTTAGTTCAAATGGGCAAAAACGAGCAAGCAATTGAACTTATAGGGCAAGAAAGTCAGGGTTCTCAAGCACAAATTCACAACTTACTTGAGCGGATTCAAGACCCCGTATTAGCTGGTTTATTAGTGGGAAAATACCACAAAGCACGAGAGCTTAATGTTGCTCTTGAGCTTAACCAAGATAGTTTGCTTGGTGTTATAGAACGTAAGGATATGCTTGAACGAGTGGTTTCTATTTTAGGCAATTTAATAGATAACGCCATTGAAGCTGCTATTAGAGCATCTGATACTCGCCCTGCTAAAGTAAGGGTAACAGTTGACGAAACCAGTCAAACTTTATTGTTTGACGTGGAAGATACAGGGTTTGGTTTAGGCTCTGATCATGAAGTCATTTTTACGCCTCAATTTAGTTCTAAGTCTGGGGCGCAACACGGTATTGGTTTGTACTTAGTAAAAACCAATTTAGACTCCTGCCGTGGTAGTTTAGAGATTGGTGAGTCGGATTTATTAGGGGCGCGGTTAAGTGTTTATATTCCAAAATAATAAGAGTAATTAAGCAATGACCTATTCTGTAATTATAATTGAAGACGAAGTTGAAGTTGCACAGCTAATTGCCCAGTATTTATTACTGCCGGGGGGCGCTGCGGGAAGTCAAATTGCAAAACAGAGTTTACGCCAAGGACAGTACCAAGTGGTTGGAATTGCAGGTAATTTAAGTACTGCAACAGCTCTGTTGCAAGCGATAGAGGCAGATCTTATTTTACTCGATATACATTTACCTGATGGTAACGGACTCGATTTATTATCAGATTTACGGCGTCGTGAAATTAAGAGCGAAGTGATGCTACTAACGGCTGCCAAAGAAGTTGAAACACTTGAAAAAGCAATGCAACTTGGTGCCTGTGACTTTTTAGTTAAACCGTTAATGTTAAATAGATTAGACCAAGCTCTTTCGCGCTTTGAGGCGCGTCAACAGTGTTTTTCTGATGCAAACGAAGTGACCCAATCAATGGTTGATGTGTTATTCGGTTCAAAAGAGAAAAAGCAGGGTGCTATTAGGCTGCCCAAAGGCGTTGACCAGCTTACATTGCAAAAAATCCATGATGCATTCGTACAGCATGATTCAAGTGCATTTACTGCTCAGCAAATGGGCGATTTAGTGGGGGTAAGCCGCTCAACTGCTCGTCGCTATTTAGAGTTTTTATTAGAGTCTGAAAAGTTAAGTGCTGATCAAAGCTACGGTAGTATTGGCAGGCCAGAGCGTTGTTACAAAATAATTAAGTAACTGAGTGCTCTTCAGATTACGAGAATAAAACATAATCTTTTTAATGGGTTACATAATAATCAGTGCTATTTAACCAGTGCTTGATGTAAATCTAGAAAAATTTTATTGAATTGATTGCATTTTAAGCGACTTGTATGGTGATGTTCGCTTTAAGTAATGCTATACTCCCGCCGAATAATTTTTCGACTTTATTAAGAGTAAAATAATGGCAGATTTATCGAAGTACAGAAACATTGGTATTTTCGCGCACGTTGATGCGGGTAAAACCACTACTACTGAGCGTATCCTGAAGCTTACAGGTACTATCCATAAAACAGGTGAGGTTCATGATGGTGAATCTACTACTGACTTCATGGATCAAGAAGCTGAGCGCGGTATTACTATCCAGTCTGCGGCAGTAAGCTGTTTCTGGAAAGATCACCGTTTCAACGTTATCGATACTCCTGGACACGTTGACTTCACAGTTGAAGTTTACCGTTCACTTAAAGTATTAGACGGCGGTGTTGGTGTATTCTGTGGTTCTGGTGGTGTTGAGCCACAATCAGAAACTAACTGGCGTTACGCTAACGAATCAGAAGTTGCACGTATTATCTTCGTAAACAAATTAGACCGTATGGGTGCTGATTTTTACCGTGTAACTGAGCAAGTACGTAAAGTACTTGGTGCTGTACCACTAGTTATGACTTTACCAATCGGTATTGAAGATGACTTCGTTGGTGTTGTAGACGTTCTTACTAAAAAAGCATACGTTTGGGATGACACTGGTCTTCCTGAAAACTACGAAATCACAGACGTTCCTGCAGACATGGTTGACAAAGTAGACGAATACCATGAAATGCTTATCGAAACTGCTGTAGAGCAAGACGATGACCTAATGGAAGCGTACATGGAAGGTGAAGTACCTTCTTTAGAAGATATCAAGCGTTGTATCCGTAAAGGTACTCGTGACCTTGCTTTCTTCCCTACATTCTGTGGTTCTGCATTCAAAAACAAAGGTGTTCAACTAGTACTTGACGCTGTTGTTGATTACTTACCATCTCCTACAGAAGTTGACCCTCAACCTCTTATGGATGAAGAAGGTAACGAAACTGGCGAGCATGCAATCGTATCTGCTGATGAGTCTTTCAAAGCATTAGCATTTAAGATCATGGATGACCGTTTTGGTGCATTAACATTCGTACGTATTTACTCAGGTAAACTTAACAAGGGTGACACTATCCTTAACTCGTTTACTGGTAAAACAGAGCGTGTTGGCCGTATGGTTGAGATGCAAGCTGACGAACGTAAAGAGTTAACTAGCGCACAAGCTGGTGACATCATTGCAATCGTAGGTATGAAAAACGTTCAAACTGGTCACACTCTATGTGATCCGAAAGACAAAGTAACTCTAGAGCCAATGGTATTCCCAACTCCAGTAATCTCGATTGCTGTACAGCCTAAAGATAAAGGCGGTAATGAGAAAATGGGTATTGCTATCGGTAAAATGGTTGCAGAAGATCCGTCTTTCCAAGTTGAGACTGATGAAGATTCAGGCGAAACTATCCTTAAAGGTATGGGTGAGCTTCACTTAGATATCAAAGTAGATATCCTTAAGCGTACTTACGGCGTAGACCTTATTGTTGGTCAACCACAGGTTGCTTACCGTGAAACTATCACTCGTGAAATCGAAGATAGCTACACGCATAAGAAACAATCTGGTGGTTCTGGTCAGTTCGGTAAAATTGATTACCGCATCAAGCCAGGCGAAGCGAATTCAGGCTTCACGTTCACTTCATCAGTTGTTGGTGGTAACGTACCGAAAGAATTCTGGCCTGCAGTTGAGAAAGGCTTCAAGTCAATGATGAACGAAGGTGTTCTAGCTGGCTTCCCAGTACTTGACGTTGAAGTAGAACTTTTCGACGGTGGCTTCCACGCCGTGGATTCATCTGCAATCGCATTCGAAATCGCTGCTAAAGGCGCTTTCCGTCAATCGATCCCTAAAGCGGGCGCACAACTTCTTGAGCCAATCATGAAAGTTGACGTGTTCACTCCAGAAGATCACGTTGGTGACGTAATCGGTGACCTTAACCGTCGTCGTGGTATGCTAAGCGACCAAGAAGCTGGTTTAACTGGCGTTCGCATTAAAGCAGACGTTCCGTTATCAGAAATGTTTGGTTACATCGGTTCACTACGTACAATGACATCAGGTCGTGGTCAGTTCTCTATGGAGTTCTCACACTACGCAGCATGTCCACAAAACGTAGCTGACACTGTAATCGCTGCAGAAAAAGAGAAAAAAGCAGCTAAGTAATTAGCTCTGTAACTCTTTAAAAAAACCCGCACATGTTGCGGGTTTTTTATTGCCTACGATTTAATTACTCTTTGAGTTAGCGTCTCTCAAAAACAGTAATACCAACATTAGAAGCCTAAATAAAAGGCTGCTTAAAGCGGTGCGCAATATATGGTATTTAAAGCTGAAGTGACCGTAGGAGCAATGGCTGCTTAGCTTCGCACAGAGTGCGTAAGAGCGCTCACTTAATACAGTAAGTTACACATGGGTTAGTGAGGCGCAGTTATGAAAGGGAAGTTGTATAGCGGCTTATTTTAGGTATAAAAAAAGGAGCAATTATGCTCCTTTTTGTATTTAGTGCGTGCCCATTGCGCTAATTAAACTTCTTAATTGCTTTAGCTCTTAGCGCTTTCATCTTTGGCAAGCGAGGCTTATTAAAGCTTTGTATTGGCATAACCACTAAATGCTCTTGTGGCAGGGCTGGCACCGTTTTAGGGTATTGCCCAGGCTCTGGTACCGAAATCTCTTTTAAATGCACTTTAAGGTTGTTTAGCATAGGGTCGTTATCAACTTCGCTAGGGCAAATAAATATTCCCATTTTACGCAGTTGCACACCTAACTTAATGCTACTGGTGTAGCGTATTATTGGCGCTCCAAGTAATAGACCGAGTAATATAGGCGATAACCACCAAAAGAACACTGGCGTAAAGTAATAGGCTGTAGCGCCCCATACTATGGCAACCAAGGTAGAAAATAGTGTGTAATTAAACGCTTCTTTCCACGGTACCATGCGGCCTTCGCGCGGTTGTGCATCCCACTTAACTTTTTTACCCAAAAATACACACACTACAAAGTAAGCATGAAACACCATCATAAGTGGTGCCACAATAATGGCAAATACAGTCTCTATTATTGAGCCTAATATTAATTTAAACGAGCCGCCAAAGCGCTTATTTCTGTGCACTAGCGTAACAATTACACCCATTAATTTAGGCACCAATAATATAATAATGGTTAAATAAAGTAGTGAATCAATTAGGTCTGTTTTAGCTATTTGCCACGTTGGGAATAACTGATAAACCCGATTAAAGTACACATCGCTATTTAATGCACGTGTTACCGCATCTATGGTGCTTAGTGCCAGCATAGATAACCAAATAAGCGATGAAATATAAGCGGTTGCGCCTAATAAAAAGTGAAACTTACTCATTAACTTTAATTTAGACGAGCCTAATAAACCAAGATGCTGAATGTTACCTTGCACCCAACGTCTGTCGCGTATGGCATAATCTAAAATGTTACTTGGTACTTCTTCGTAGCTACCTTCAATATCGCTAAGTAATAGAACATCCCAGCCTGCACTGTGCAGTAGTGAAGCTTCTACAAAGTCATGACTTAAAATTTCGCCACCAAAGGGGGCATTGCCTTCAAGCGTAGGTAAACCACAATAGTTAATAAATGCTTCAACACGAATAATGGCATTGTGGCCCCAATAATTAGCTTTGTCGGTTTGCCAAAAAGCAGACCCCGTTGCCAGCATTGGGCTGTAAAGCACAGAGGCAAATTGTAAAAAACGACCAAAGTAGGTGTCTTGACGAACTGGAATAGGGATAGTTTGAATTAAGCCAGCTTGCGGGTTGTTGATCATGCTTGTGGTCAGCTCTAGCATACATTTGCCCGTCATTACGCTGTCGGCATCAAGTACAATCATGTGATCGTATTGGCTGCCCCAGCGCTCGCAAAAGTCGGTTAAGTTACCTACTTTACGGTGTTTATTATCTTCGCGGCGACGATAGAAAACCTGTTTTGCAGTATCGCCTAAACGCTCACATAAAGCATGCCATGCGCTTAGCTCGTTTTGTGCTATTTCAGGATCTTGCGTGTCGCTAAGTAAATAAAAGTCAAAATTGGCAAGTTGCCCAGTCTCTTTTAGCGATTGTAAGCTCACTTCAAAGCCGGCAATAACACGGTGCGTGTCTTCGTTATAGATAGGCATAACTACCGCGGTTTTTTGCTGTGCAAGCGCGGTATTGTCAAACTCAATAGGCTTAATGCGTCTTAGGGTGAGCGGGTCAATACGAAATAATTGCAGTACAAATCCTATCGTGCCGCTACAAAATGCCGTAACAATCCATGCAAAGGTTATTGAAAATAAAACCAATAGCGCGTATTCAAGCAAGGTCATTCCGTTTGAGCTTAAAATTTCAAACATAATGGAGATGCCGTACCCTGAAACAGTGAGTGCAGCAATAGCAAATAACCATACGCGCAGTGTTTTGAATGGCATGGGTGTGCCCTTTACTTTATTACTTGATGTCATTTGGGTACCAAACATAGCTCCATACCTCACTAATTTCTTTATCACGAAGTTTTAACGATAAACGCATATCTACGGGTTGATCGTCCTGTGGTGCAATTTTAAACGCTACTCGCCAACCAAGAGATTTAGGAAGTTTTTGCACTGTTACATCCCTTACTTCACCTGTTGTAAGCTGAATGTCGGCTTCAAGTGTTAGCTTTTCAGACAGGTTGTTTAAATCGGGGCCTGCAAAGTCAACGGTAAACTGGCGATGGCTTTGCGGTGGTGGATTATCTTCACCTGGCAGTGCTGCGCTACCAATACGTGTGCGTGTTACACGCGCCTTTTGGTGTTGAGTTAAATGGGCGTTAAAGGTGCTCATTTTGTAGCTTAGCTTTAATGAATCACCAGCTTTCATTGGCTTTTCAGGCACCCAGTAACTCACTATATTGTCGTTTGTTTCTGTGTCTGTTGGTATTTCTACTAGCTCAACCCGGCCATTTCCCCATTCACCTTTTGGCTCTATCCACAGACTTGGACGGTCGTGGTAGTGCGCTTCAGTGTCTAGGTAATTGTTAAAGTCACGGTCACGCTGTGCTAAACCAAACCCCTTAGGGTTGGTGTACGAAAACGAAGTAACGCTTAACTGTGTTGGGTTGTTAAGCGGGCGCCATACCCATTTGTTATCGGCTGACTGTGTTAACAAGCCGTCTGAGTCATGCACTTCTGGGCGGTAGTCATCAAAAAACTTAGTGCTGTTTTCACCGTGGTAAAACATACTTGTTAAAGGGGCTACGCCTAGCTTTTTAATATCTTTACGGGCAAAAATTTGCATATCAACTTCAACTAACATGCTGGTTGTTGGGTCAATATCAAATTTGTAAGCGCCTGATACCGAAGGGCTATCAAGCAATGCAAAAATAGTGATGTTAGTTTGCTCAGCCTGGGGCTTAACAAGCCAAAACTCTTTAAACATAGGGAACTCTTCACCCGATGTTTCCGCGGTATCGATTGCTAATCCGCGTGCTGATAAACCATATACTTGATTAGGACCAACAACTCTAAAATAAGAGGCCCCTTGAAACACCATTACCTCATCTTTGTATTCGTTTGTGTTAATTGGGTAATGTAAGCGAAAGCCTGCATGGCCTAGTTGTGTGCCGGCTACGCTTTTTGCTATTTCGTCTTTTAAAGGGGCGGCTGTGCCATCGTATTGATAAAAATCAGTACTAAAAGGTAGGCGGTTACGTTTTGAGTCGCCTTCTACGGTATTAATTGTTACCGGTGTTTTATATAAAAAACCAGGGTGAAAGAGTTGTAGCTCATACAGGCCTTCATCTTTCCACACTGATTTGTCCTGCTTAAATCGAATTGAGCGGTAATCTTGGTAATCAATGTTATTTAATGCTTCTAGCTCTATATTTTTTGGAGGTGCATATTCTTGTTCGGCTAGTTTTTTAGCGCGGGCGCTTATTACTTCAAATAGGCTTTCTTGCGGAATTGCTGCATCAACACTTGCTGCTATTGCCTGCGTGCTATAGCCCCAGCCAGAAAAAATAAAAAGTAGACCCAATAATGGCGTTGCTTTTTTCTGCCAAGTAGGAGGTGTTTGGGTTAATTGTTTCATTTCCATTCCTTTATAAAAACACGACTTATTTTTACGCTTAGGGTTTGTTACTTAACTACTACACAAGGGTGACGAACTTATAGTGCAACTTTTAATCCGTAAATAAAGTGTTTACATTTCAACAGTTAAATTTATTAAAAAGGGTTTTAACTACGGCTTATGTGTAAAAAATACTCATTTAATGTATTTGTTGCGCGGCTAATTCTATTAATAGTTAATAAACGGTATGGAAGATATTAAGGGTTGTTTACTGAAGCTTGTCTGAATTACATTTTTATAAGCATAAAAAAAGCCGCAAAAATGCGGCTTTAAAACAAATCACTCGTTATTTTTTCTTAAATCTGCGCACTAATGAAAGTGGCGCTAATAAAAGAGATAACCAAAGCAATGAGCCTGAGTCGTTATCGTCATCACCACGTAGGTTGTTTACTCTTACTACAACCGTTTGTGCTTCAGATACGTTACCTACACTATCCTCTGCTTGTACTGTAAGGGTAATACGATTTTCAAACTCGTAGTCTACTTCGCTTGCAACAATTAACTGACCTTGCTCGTTAATTGATACAGAATCGTTACCTGATACGATAAATTTAACCACAGGTGATACATCAGCGTTAGGGTCACTAAAATCAAGTGTGCCAATCACAGTGCCTACAGCGCTGTTTTCATCTACTGTGAATATTTGATCAGGTGCAATTACCGGTGTTTGCTCTTCAGGGGTAAGTACTACTTCAGATTTTATATCAACAATCACAGGGTCGTGATCAGATGCACGGTATGGTCCTTCTGCGTAAAGCGTAGATTGATGACCTTCGCTCTTAAACTCTAGGTTGTAATCAAGCACGATAGGCTCATCAGTATTGATATGCCAATCATTTGCTGCAACAACTTTGCTTAGTAAAGACTCGGTTGCTAAAGCATGGTCAAGTCTACCTGCACGGCCAGAGAAGCTATAAGAGTAGCTTAATGTATCGCCATCAAGCTCTGCGACTACGTTTTTATAGCCTTTTTCATCAAACTTACGGATTGGATCTTCCATTGCATAAGCGTTCATATCACCAACAAGAATGATATCTTCGTCATCTACGCCAGTAGGTTTGTTGTCTAACCAATCAGTAAACGCATCAGCAGCTTCGGTACGAATTTCATTCCAACAGCCTTGGCCATCACCTAGGTCGTCGTTGTTATCATCACCACAGCTCCCTTTAGATTTAAGGTGGGCTACAGAAACAGTAAATACTTCATCTGTTGAAAGTGACTTAAAGCTTTGCGCAATAGGTGCACGGTTGCTGTAATCAAACGGGTAATCAGTAGTAATAGCGGCTGTGCCTACTTCTTCTACTTTATCTGCGCGGTAAATAAGGGCTGTGGTGATTTCGTCGGTACCAATTTGGGCTACGTTAAAATCCACAAACGCGTAGTTGTTAGCGCTGTCAGCATCGTTTAATGCATTTACTAAACTTGCTATAGCACTGAACTCACCAAAGCCATCATTTTCAATTTCCATTAAGCCAACAACATCAGCTTGCATTGCACTAATAGCACTTACAAGTTTTGCTTCTTGACGTACAAACTCTTCTTCTGAGTCTGCACCACGGCTAGTAGGGAAACCACCGCCTTGGCCATCACCGTTAAAGTAGTTAAGTACGTTAAAGCTGGCGATTCGTAAATCGGCTTCTTCACTTTGCTCAGGCGCATCTTCACGTGCATTAGTCGCTATAAACTGTGGTGTAACTGTTGGGTGAATGCGATACGTGCTAAAGCTGTATGTAACTACCCCTGTTACCGCATTTACAGTATCGCCGGTACGTAGAGTATTTTCTGCCGATAGGCCTGGCGCTGGGTAAGCCGATGGATCTGAGTTTTGAGCTGTAGAGCCATCATCTAATAAGATTTTTTTAGTCAAGTTAGCCGCTTCAACAGCATTGGCTGCATCACCTGGCAATGCAACTTGAGTGCCTTGGTATAAACGCTCAGTGGCTAGTTCTACTTCACCATAGCGACCTAAGCCGAAGTTGTTAGTAACTACAAGTGTTTGATCTAGGCTCACTAGCATACCTTCATAAGCTTCTAGGTCAGCTTGGCTCTCTAAAGGTAAACTTATTGAGGTTGCAGAGGCCACTTCGTCAGTACCACATACAGCAATTTGTGTTACATCTGCTAGTTGTGTTGAATCATAGTATTCATCAACTGTGCCCTGTACGCGCACGTGGTCACCTACATTTACATCGGTATCAGTAAAGTAAACAAACAAACCTTCAGAGGTCATTGGATCGTTATCTACATCTGCAGCAAGCGAGCTCACAAAGAAACCATCTAAGCCATCTTCACCTTGAAAATCGGCAGTGACAATACCTTCAATTTCAACAAGGGTATCTACTAACGGGCTTGCTTCACCAGAACCTTGCACAGCGCTAATTAGCGTTTTATCTGCGCCACATACAAGCGGTTCTAATGGTTCTGGCTCAGGGTCTGGCGCAGGAGCCGTACCACCATCGCCAGCATGCGAGCCTAAGCCGTCAAAGGTATCCTCATCAAACTGTTCCCATTCATCGCTAGGATTAAAAGTTGCAGTTGAGTCAGTTCGACCCGTTGTGATGCTATTTTTTCTTCGTAAGGTTTTATTTTGAGTTTGTACGGTATCATCAGACCAAAAAGAGCCAGGATCAACACCCACTTGGCCAAAGCTATCAACTACCACACCATCTTTAGTTAAAACAAGGGCATCGTCACCATTGTAGTAAGTTACTGTGCTGGTTATGTCTGCAATATCAAGAATGGCAGCGTCTGCACCGGAGTTTGAAATTATATAGGTGGTATTGGCAGCCAATGTGCCTGATAAATCAATTGAGTTACCTACCGAACTACTACCATTTGAATAAAGTCCTAAAGTATAACCTTCAAGAGAAAGCTCGGTATCAGCATTGTTATAAAGCTCAATCGCTTTATTGTTGCTGCTGCCTTCGATGTATTCAGAAATGATTAGATCGGCGGAGGCTGGTGCACTGAGGCTTGCTAATACAAGCGCCAGTGGCGTTATTTTCGTTTTTAACATTTTTTATTATTCCCGTGTATTTAAATCCCAAAATGGGACACCAGTTTAGGCAATCTAAATGACAAAAAGAATACAAAAATGTTAATGATTGTAAAAAAATTAAGGCGGCGTACCGCCTTTGATAACATGTTTACTTATTTTGCAGCCATTGCGCGGCCTGCTTGGCAAAATACGTTAAAATACCATCCGCTCCGGCGCGTTTAAACGCCAGTAAAGATTCCATAATTGTGGCCTCTTCACTCAACCAGCCGTTATCGATTGCCGCTTTGTGCATTGCATATTCGCCACTGACCTGATATGCGAAAGTAGGTACACCAAATTCATCTTTAACACGACGAACAATATCAAGGTACGGCATACCGGGTTTCACCATCACCATGTCGGCGCCTTCTTGTAAATCAAGTGCTACTTCACGAATTGCCTCATCAGAGTTGGCAGGATCCATTTGATACGTTTTTTTGTCGGCCCCTTTCAAGTTACCTGCAGAGCCAACAGCGTCTCTAAACGGCCCGTAATAGCTAGAGGCATATTTAGCTGAGTAAGCCATTATGCGTGTGTGAATATGTCCATCTGCTTCAAGTGCTTCGCGAATAGCACCAATACGGCCATCCATCATGTCAGAGGGTGCAACCACATCTGCGCCTGCCTCGGCGTGCGAAAGCGCCTGCTTAACAAGAATTTCAGTGGTTATGTCATTAATTACATAACCTTCATCATCAATAATGCCGTCTTGGCCATGAGTAGTGAATGGGTCAAGGGCTACATCGGTAATAACCCCAAGCTCAGGGAAAGCTTCTTTTAAAGCACGAACAGTGCGTTGTGCTAAGCCATCTTCACTGTAGGCTTCTTCGGCCATCAAAGACTTTTTGTCAGCAGGGGTCACCGGAAAAATAGCGACGGCAGGTACACCTAAATCTACAAGCTCTTTAGCTTCTTCAAGCAATAAATCAATTGATAAACGTTCAATTCCTGGCATTGATTCAATTGCTTCGCGGCGGTTTTTACCTTCAAGTACAAATACCGGAAAAATTAAATCGTTTACCGATAGTTGGTTTTCGGCCATTAAACGGCGAGAAAAATCACTGCGGCGCATTCTACGCATGCGGGTATATGGGAAAAGGTCGAGTCCTGATTGGGCCATGTTACTAAGCTCCTACTGTGGAATTGGAAAACTAATTACTTGATTTCGGCCATGTTGTTTAGCGAAATAGAGCGCTTTATCTGCGTCGTCTGTAAATAGCTCAGGGTTACTAATATCGTTTACTACAGCGCTGTTTACGCCAGCACTAATGGTTACTTTTACGGATGTTCCGGCTACGTTTACGGTATTACTCTCTACGGCTTGGCGAATTTTTTCAGCAATATCAACAGCCCCCTCTTTTGGAGTGTTAGGTAGCAAAACAACAAACTCTTCGCCGCCGTAGCGAGCCACTTCATCCAACGGGCGTTTTAAATGCTGTTTTATAATGTCGGCTACAGCGCGTATTACTTGGTCGCCGGTTAAGTGCCCGTAGTTATCATTTACGCGTTTAAACCGGTCTATATCGAGCATAATCATACTCAAAGGCGTTTGTTCACGCCGAGAGCGACGCAGTTCCATCACTAATTTTTTATCAAAAAAGCGACGATTTTTAACGCCACTCAGCGCGTCTTCCATATTAAGTAGCTCAAGCTCGCGGTTTTTATCTTCTAGTTCACGCAAAGTGACTTGTAACTCAAAGGTGCGCTCATCAACTAACGACTCTAATTCTTTTTGTGTTTGGGCTTGCAGCGCGAGTCGCTCATTTAATAGTGTATCTTGGGCTGCATTTTCAGCAATCAAGGTTTGTTGAGCAATAACTTGTTCATCACGCTCTAAAATAAAGCGCTTCATAACGCCATAACATAGGCAAAATGTACTACCAAAAAAGCATATAAAAACAAAAGCTAAGCTACTTCTACCTAAAGGATATAAGCCAAATACAGCAATAATAAGGTACACCATAACAAGTAAAAATAGCATGAGTGCAATTAGCAGTGCTTGAATTGGTTTTGAAGGCGCGTTTTGCTGGCAGATGTAGGCGCTTACCAAGCAATAAACAATAACAATCGGGCTCGCCAGTAAGCTAAATGGGGTAAACACTGTGCTAGGTAAAGCCCACATAAACAGCAGGCTAATTGCGTAAATATTAGCAACAATGGTTTGCCATTTTAGTAGTTTAGAGGCTTTAGGTTGGCACAGTTGTTTTTGTAGCGGCACAAAAGCAAGCGTAGTGAGCATTAGTAAAACAGGTATCATTACTTGCTGTAATGAAGGCGAATTTGGATGAAAATAACGAGCGCCAAAACCGCATAAATAAGCCAGTAGCACACCTAAGGTCAGCGTAATAATGCCTGCATAAGCAAAATACAACTTGCGCGAAAACCCATACAAAACCAAGCAACTTATGGCCAATGAAAATAAAAAACCAATGAGTAAGCCATAAATTAAATTAAGCTTACCTTTATGCGCTAGGTAGGCATCTGGTTGCCATAAAGTCAGCGGGATGCGCAGCCCTGCACTGTTGTTAACCTTCATTATTACAGTGCTAATACTATTTGCTGGCAGCCTCAAGGTTGCTAATAAAGATTCACTTTTTATTAGCCGTGATGAGAGCTTAAAGTTATCGCCAGTTTGCGTGTGTGAGAGCAGTGCTGAATTATAAAAATGAAAAATTTGCGCTTCATTTAACAGCGGGTTATCGAGCGATAAAATAGGGCTTATATTGTTATTTAAGGTGTTTTTAACTGTAAACTTGACCCATACAGGGCGTTGTTCAAACCCTAAATTTAATGGCTTATCACTTACTGTTTGCCAGTCGTTAACCTCATGGTAGGCATTGTTTGCTGTGGTGGGCGTAAACGAATAGCTCAGGGTGTCTATTTTTATTGATTTAAAATTTTCAGAAATTACGGGGTTTGCAACACTGCAAAATGAACAAAGGAGCATAAATAGGCTAAATAGCGCCTTTGGGCTTGTCATTAGCGACCTGCTATATCAAATAAGCTATAAAAGTTAGCCGTACTATGGGTGGCAATAGTACTTGGTTCAACGTTATAAAGCTTAGCGAGTGTTTCACACACATAACTAAGATAGGCGGGCTCATTTTTACGTGATTTTGGTTTAGGGGTTATTGTGCGTGGAATTAAAAAAGGCGCATCGGTTTCTATTAATAACCGCTCAAGCGGGATACTTGGCACCAATTGTTGCAATGCTTTACCGCGGCGCTCGTCACACACCCACCCAGTAATGCCAATATAAAGGCCTAATTCTAAATAGTCTTTAAGTGCTTGGGCATTGCCTGTAAAGCAATGCAGCACACCACGTACGTTATAGTTAGCCAAAATATTTAGCATATCTTCGCTTGCGTCACGTTCGTGTAAATAAACAGGTAGGTTTAGTTTTTCGGCTAACGCTAACTGGCGTTTTAATACGCTGCGCTGAATATCGCGAGGAGAAAAATCGCGATTATAATCAAGCCCACACTCACCAATGGCCACAACGCAATCGTTACTAGCAAGCTGCGTTAAAGTGGTTTCAAGTTCATCGGTGGCGTCTTTAGCGTCATGTGGATGCACGCCAGCAGTAGAAAACTGATTATATTGTTTTGCTAATGCAAGCGATTGTTCGCTACTAGGCACATCGCAGCCGATCAGTAACATAGCTTGCACGCCCGCGGCATTTGCGCGGGCAATAATGGCCTGATGCTCACCTTCAAACTGGTGATTGGTTAAATTAACGCCGGCATCAACTAACGTGTAGGTCATTACTGAGTGCGCTTCACACGGATTGAGCGGTTTTGACCATCTTTACGAAGTAAAAAAGAATTAAATACACCGCGGCTAATAACCACTGTGTCTGACTCTTTTAATTTAAGACTGTCAGAGCCAATTTGACGCCATTGCTGATCGTTATCAAGGGTAATAATGAGCTCGCCATAAGGAGCTTTTCTAACTGATGATACTGACGCTGTGATATTTTCGTCTTTATCTTTAGTGATCTCTTTATGCTCAAGGCCAAAATCATCTGCTTTAGCAGCAGGCGCTGCTTTAGAAACAGCTGTAACAGGTGCACTTACGTTTGGCGATACATTGGTTACGGCTTTTGGTGGGGTAAGGGTTTTTTTCTCACTAGGTTTAGTAAGCGGTTTACCTGCCACTGTGTTGTCATAACATAGTAAACGGTTAAAGTCGTTTTCAATAAAGCTACATGCTTGCAAAGCTTGCACGTTAATTTCTTGCGCTGCAAACGTCGGTGCGCTTAGTAAAACCAGTAGTGAGAGTAGTTGTTTTTTCATTTTATTCCTCAGATTCCTGTTGTTCTTTAGCGCTATAAAATTTCGCTAAAATTAACCCTAGCTCAAATAAAAGCAGCATAGGAATTGCTAATAGTGTTTGTGATAACACATCGGGCGGTGTTAAAAACATCGCCACAACAAATACACCAACCACAATATAAGGGCGTTTTTGCTTTAAACTCTGCGTGGTTGTAGCGCCACTCCAACATAGCAACATTATGGCTACGGGTATTTCAAACGCCACACCAAATGCAAAAAATAGCTTAAGTACAAATCCTAAATAGCTACTAATATCCGGTGCTAGGGTCATCATTTGCGGCCCTACACTAGTAAAAAAGCCTAATATAATAGGGAGCACTATAAAGTAGCAAAAAGCGATACCGCCATAAAATAGCAAAATACTCGAGGCCAAAATTGGCATTAGCATGCGTTTTTCGTGTTGGTATAAGCCAGGTGCTATAAATCCCCAAATTTGATGCAATATCCACGGAATAGCGCCAAACAAAGCAACAAATAGCGTTAGTTTAAACGGTGCAAAAAACGGTGCCGTAACATCGGTAGCTATCATAGTGGCAGTGCTTGGTAAATGTGCGACTAAAGGGGCGGCTACAAACTCATATATATCATTGGCAAAATACACTAGGCCAATAAATATCACTAAAATACTAAAAAGTGATTTAATAAGCCGATCGCGCAGCTCAATTAAGTGAGCGACGAACCCTGATTTAGCTTGTTCAGACATTATTTTTTATACCACGTAATAAGTTGACCACAAATAGGGGAATTAATTTCACTTTTTTTCATCGAGTTGTTCGTTAGATGACATGCTTGAAGTGTTTTTATAGCTATGAGTAACCGACTGCGCTGCTTTTTGCAGTTGATCAACCGATTGTTGTAGCTCAGGGCTTAAATCTTTAAGCTCTTGTTGCTCTGCTTTTTTTAGGTTTTCGTGAAGCTCGTGTATGCGTAGCTCTTCACTCACTTCTGCTTTAACTGAGTTGGCCATCGACTTAACGGTTTTTACCCAGCGCATTACGGTGCGAATGGCAACCGGTAACCGCTCAGGGCCAAGTACCACTAGGCCAACAATAAAAACAACAACGAGCTCCCACATTCCCATATTGCTTAAACCTTAGTATCGTCTTTGGTTTTTTCAGTGCTTTGTGTCTGTGTTGGCGCTGCTTTTTGAGACTCTTGGATTTGCTCAGCTTTTTCGCTTTCAGTCTCTTTAGTTTGATCATCAGACATGGCTTTTTTAAACCCTTTTACTGCACCGCCTAAGTCACCACCCATGCCGCGTAGTTTTTTAGTACCAAAAAGAAGTACGATAATCGCTAAAACAATCAATAATTGCCAAATACTAATGCCACCTAAACCCATGGTTATCTCCAACTGATAAATGCTTAAATGTTTATTTTAAGTACTAATTATACGCACTGTGGCATAAATAGCACTTAGTTTATGTGTTACGCCACGCCACAATAAAGCTAATTGCAGACGCTGCTAATGTTACGCCTGCCGCTATGAGGTCGTGCTGCAGATAACACAGTGCCGATACAATTAGTGTAGCACTGCCAAATAGGCTAAGTACTAGCGCTTTGTGTGACACTTTACTTGGCTGAGAATGCTGCATTTGCGGACTACGTTTTAAATTTTGATAAATTAAATCAGGTAGTTCTGGCATTTTTTCAGCCCAAAATGGCAAGTTAGCATACATTTGTTTCATTACTGATAACGGTCCAACTTGTTGTTTTACCCAATCTTCTAAAAATGGCTTAGCGGTTTTCCACAAATCAAGCTGAGGATAAAGCTGACGCCCTAAGCCCTCAACGTATAATAACGTTTTTTGTAATAATACTAACTGCGGCTGTACTTGCATGTTAAAGCGGCGTGCGGTGTTAAATAAATTAACGAGTACATGGCCAAACGATATCTCAGCTAGCGGCTTATTAAATATAGGTTCGCACACGGTACGAATTGCAAATTCAAACTCTTCTATGCTGGTATCGGGCGGAACCCAGCCCGAGTCAACATGTAGCTGAGCAACTTGGCGGTAGTCACGATTAAAAAAGGCGATAAAGTTTTCTGCGAGATAGCGTTTATCTTCTTTGTTTAATGTGCCAACAATGCCACAGTCGATACCAATATACATGGGGTTTTCAGGGTGCTCGCGAGAGACAAATATATTGCCAGGGTGCATATCAGCATGAAAAAAACTGTCTCTAAATACTTGGGTAAAAAACACTTCTACACCGCGCTCAGCGAGTAATTTCATATTGGTATTTTGCGCAATTAACGACTCAGTATCTGAGACCGGGATTCCGTAAATACGCTCCATAACCAAAACGTTACTGCGGCTATAATCGCTATAAACAGCCGGGATATATAACGAATCAGAGCCTTCAAAGTTACGCTTAAGTTGTATGCCATTTGCGCCTTCGCGCATTAAATCGAGCTCATCTAACAAGGTTTTTTTATACTCTTTGACCACTTCGACAGGGCGTAACCTTTTTGCTTCGCTGTGTACATTGGCAAGTACTTTAGCGAGCTTTTCCATAAGTGCTAAGTCGGCATTAATTTGTGTTTTTATGTTTGGCCTAATCACTTTTATAACAACATCTTGGGTATTGTTATGAGCATCAACTAGCTTAGCAGTATGCACTTGTGCAATGGACGCTGAGGCCAATGGGGTTTGCGAAAACTCACTAAACAACTGGTTTATATCGCTAATTTCGAGCGCTTTTTCAATTATTTTTTGGGCAAGTTCGCCTTCAAAGGGCTCGACTTGGTCTTGCAAAAAAGCAAGCTCTAGCGCAATGTCGTGAGGAAGTAAGTCTCGGCGGGTAGAAAGCATTTGGCCAAACTTAATCCACACAGGGCCAAGCTCTTGCAAGGCTAAGCGCAGTCGCAAGCCCGCGGGCTTATTTTTGTGCTGGTTACGTAACCAAAACAAGCTACCACGCGCAATTTTAGCGTACCAAGGTATTTTTTGTTTTGGTATTAACTCATCTAGTCCGTAGCTAAGTAATGTTTTAGTGATGTAATACAATCGAGCAGTCGACACAAAAAATCCTTAGCGGCTGTTGGTGTTAGAAGAGTTGATTAATGCATTTATGCGTTGTTCAATAGCGGCCACTTGCCCTTTTAACACTCTGTTTTGTTGTTTAAATTGCTCAAGCTCTAAAGGGTGAATAGTTACAGCGAGCTCATCTTGGCATAGGCTGGTTAATGTGGTGCTAATTTGCTGACGTGCTTTACGCTCTTTACTGCGTAAAGCGTTTAGCTGTATGTAAAGTTGTTGTGCGGGCGCATCGCCAATATAGTGCGATAGTTGCTCAGGCCAATCTATATCTAGCCCAGAAAATGCGGCGCTGTAAGCCTGAGCGACGTTTAAGTCGCCTTGCAGGTCTAGCTTATCTTGACGAATGAGTTGTGTAAGCATGGCTGGGTCTTTAAGCGCCATAAGAGTATCTATATCTGCGCTGATCATACACTCTGCGCTATTTTCATCGCTGGCACTGTAAAGGTGTAATAGTTTACCATCAAAGGTTAATACTATTTGCTGCTGCCAATTGCGGATTTCGACCTTTAATGGTTTGTGCTTAACGGCACTGAGCTTATCTACTAAGGTGGCGTCGAGTTGCAGTACCTTATTAAGCACTCGCTCTATAAGCGAAAGTACAAAATTAGGTAACATAAAAAACTGCGAATCGGGTTTTGCTGCGATTACATGCTCGCTTTTTTGCTCAAACGCCATAACTGCCTGCCTTAATATTTAAAACCACGGTGCAGTGCAACAATACCACCGGTTAGGTTTTGATACGTTGTTTGTTCAAAGCCTGCTTCTTCCATCATTGCTTTTAAGGTTTCTTGGTCTGGGTGCATACGAATCGACTCAGCTAAGTATTGGTATGACTCGCTATCGTTCGCCACTACTTTACCCATAGTTGGTAATAGATTGAACGAGTAAAAATCGTACGCTTTACTTAAAATTTCATGCTCAGGTTTGGAAAACTCTAGTACTAATAAACGTCCACCTGGCTTTAATATACGGTACATAGAGCGAAGAGCTTTGTCTTTATCGGTTACATTACGTAGGCCAAAGGCAATCGTGATCACATCAAAGCTGTTATCTGGAAATGGCAGCATTTCGGCATTCATTTGCACGTAGTCGATATTGCCGACTAAACCCAAGTTGTGCAGCTTTTCACGGCCCACTTTTAACATTGATGAGTTAATGTCGCCTAAAACTACTTGGCCGGTGTCACCGACTAGCTGGCTAAATTTTGCTGTTAGGTCGCCAGTGCCGCCTGCTAAATCAAGGACGTGGTGGCCTTTGCGCACACCTGAGCTGGCTATAGTTTGACGTTTCCATAATCGATGTACACCAAAAGACATTAAATCGTTCATTACATCGTACTTTGCTGCAACCGAGTGAAATACGTCTGCAACCATTGAGGCTTTATCGTTTTCGGCTACGGTTTTATAGCCAAAATGCGTGGTCTTTTGCTCTGTTTCGTTCATGGTTAGTCTCTATCGTGGCAATAAAGACTAGTGTACTTGATTGTATACTGCAGGTGCAATTTGAATATGATTTATCAGGTAATTTAGCGTAAAACCTAGTGGCCAGCTGTAAAGCTACTTTGCCCCAGTGAGCGTGCTTTAAATGCCGCTTGCGAGGCTTTTTTAGCTAACTGGTTAAAGTCATCATTTTTGAGTTGCTGCGCTATGCCTAAAGATAAGTTAATGCCAGGCAGCTTAGTGCCGCTTTTTGAGCTAACAAAACGAAGTTTTTCTACGCCATTACGCACTTTTTCAGCAATAACATTGGCGGTTTCGGGGTCTATATCTGGCAGTAATACGGTAAATTGGTCCTTTGCTGTGCGCCCAGGTAAACCACTTTGAAAGACATATTTTTTTACTTGTTTAGCCACTTTGTTCAAAATAACTTCGCCAATTATATCGCCGTAATTATCTACAAAATGATCTAAATTATCTATTTGAATAGCAATTGCGCAAATTGATTTGTCTTGGTTGCTCCATAGTTGGGTTTGCTGTGTTAAATAATGACGTTTATACAGCCCCGTTTGTGAGTCAATAATGTGCTGCTTACGTAATTGCGCCAGCTGTTTTTGGGTTTTTTCGTGTAACTTTTTAGCTTTATATAGCTCGTGTTTAAAGTGCTTATGTTGCTCAAGTAACGTGGCTGATTGCGTGTTTAACGTATCGAGTGCTTGACGGCTTTGCTCTATATTATTCTCATCAAGCGTGTGCATGCACTCACTTACTTGGCCGGCAAAGCTAACAATTTGTTTTTCGGTTGATTGCGCATTGCGCGACAGTGAATCAATAACCCCATTTACGTTATTAATCATTGCCACTTGCGTGGTATGCCCTTCGTTTAAAAACTCAAAGTAGAGCTGCTCAATCAAAATACTATCAATTTGGGCTTTATTAGTAATGGCCTCGTCTATGGCGTTATTTAGCTGAGGATTTACTTTACTAATATAGGTATAGGCAACGTGGTAATTTAACGGAGAGGGAGGCAGCGTATGACGTTCTAAAAACAGGCATACATTCGTCATTTTTTCTTGAGCTACAGCCATGGAATCATGGAACATCATTTTAACTACCAACTAAGTACGCATTAAATTACACATTAAAATAACTCTTCAATGAGGCGGCAATGCATCCAAGCTTTATTATTTTTTTACTACAATAATCGTTAAGCAGGCTATTTAAAAGTAAAAACCAGTATTAGTGAACTTAAATTTTTACTTTTGCTGCCTAATAGCTGATTTTATCATCAAAGAGCACGTATTTAGCTTAATTTAGGCGGGTTCAGCTTATTTTACCCGCTCCAATTAAGCGTGTGTTATTGAGATTAATCGCATTTATCTTGCTATTTACTCAGCCTACGATAGTTTTGTGAAATCTATTGTATGGTTAAGTAAAACTAAAATGAATTATTCCTTACCCCCGCGAATTTGCCGCACACTGCTTGTGCTATCACTTTTTGGCACGCTAAGCGCATGTACATTAACAAGCCCCAACGCAAACACACAATTTGAACAAGTGGCGCAAAGTATTGTTGATTACCGCAAACGTGTTAATCCCTACACTCAGCCTGAAGGGGTTGATGGCTATTTATTACCCAATTTATCGGCTGAATTTTTAAAGCAGCAATATGAGGAAAAAACAGCATTATTAAGTCGTTTAGATGCAATTGATAGCGATGAGCTTTCAAGTGAAAACAGTATTAACCTCAGTATTATTCGTGCGCAAGTACAAAACAGTGTTGATGAATACGTATTTAATGCGCACTACATGCCGCTAACTTCTGAGTATGGGTTCCATTCTAGCTTGTCTTATATGATTAATAGTTCGCAGTACAAGCAACCGCAACAGTTAGAAACATATTTAGCCCGCCTTGAACAAGTGCCGCGCTTTTTTGAGCAAAACATACATTGGATGAAAAAGGGGCTCGAAACGGGGCTTACTCAACCACAAGCGGTATTAGCTGGGTATGAAGACTCAATAAGCGCTTACATAGTGGATGATGTAACGCAGTCAGACTTTTACTCCCCGTTTAAAACGAACACAGCAGGGCTAAGCGAAAACGACTTTAAAGCGTTACAGCAAAAAGCTAAACGCATCATAAAAAACGATGTTATTGCCTCTTACAAAGCATATTTAACATTTTTTACTACGCAATATCAGCAAGGTGCACGCACTACGATTGGTATTTCGCAAACCCCTAATGGCAAGGCATTTTATAAAAACCGCGCACAGTATTACACCACCACAAATATGAGCATTGATGAAATACATCAGCTGGGGTTATCTGAAGTGGCGCGTATCCGCAGTGAAATGCAGGCAATAATTAAAGAAGTTGGCTTTGAAGGCACGTTTGCCGATTTTATCCACTTTTTACGTACCGATCCGCAATTTTACGCCACCACTCCAGAGCAGCTATTAAAAGAAGCTGCTTATATAGCTAAAAAAATGGACGCGCAGCTGCCTAAGTTATTTCATACACTGCCACGTATGCCCTATGGCGTTGCACCTGTACCTGCAAATATAGCCCCTAAATATACAACAGGTCGCTATGTTGGCTCGAGCCGAAGCGATCAAGCAGGTTATTACTGGGTAAATACATATGCGCTAGATAAGCGCCCATTGTATGTATTAGAGGCGCTGACCTTACACGAAGCCGTACCAGGGCATCATTTACAAATATCGCTTAATGCAGAGCTTGAAAACTTACCAAGCTACCGACGTGATGCCTACCTTTCGGCTTTTGGTGAAGGGTGGGGGCTTTATTCTGAATACTTAGGTATAGAAGCAGGCTTTTACCAAGACCCATACAGCCGATTTGGCCGTTTAACCTATGAAATGTGGCGTGCAGCTCGTTTAGTGGTTGATACAGGTATGCACATGTACGGCTGGAGCCGAGAGCGCGCTATGAACTTTATGAGTGAAAACACGGCGCTTTCATTACACAATGTTAAAACCGAAACCGACCGCTATATTTCGTGGCCGGGGCAAGCTTTGTCGTACAAAATTGGCGAGCTGACTATTAAGCGTTTGCGCACAGAGGCCGAGCAAGCGCTTGGGCCTCGTTTTGATATTCGTGAGTTTCATCATCAAGTATTGCGTCATGGTTCTGTGCCGTTATCAGTGCTTGAAGAGCAAGTTCGTTTGTATATAAAAGCTGAGCTTGAAAACACGCAAAGCTAATTATCTAAAGGTATAAACCTTGAACAACGAAAGGTGTTGTGTCATTTTGACGCAACACCTTTTTTATTTTTAAAAACAGCCATCAAGGGGCCTTGGATGAGCGATTTTATTATTTTTAGTATTGATGTATTTGCGAGTATTTTTATTGTTGCATTAGGATTAATTGTACTTACCATTATTGTTTTTTATTTTCGTGATATTACTCAAACAAAGCATGCAATTAGGCGAAATTACCCGGTCATTGGTCGCTTTAGGTACTTTTTTGAGCGCCAAGGCGAGTTTTTTAGGCAGTACTTTTTTGCCCTCGATAGAGAAGAAATGCCGTTTAACCGAGCAGAGCGTAGTTGGGTGTATCGTGCTGCAAAAGATGTCGATCGTACCGCTGCATTTGGCTCCACGCAAAGCTTAGAGGTAACTGGTACAGTGATGTTTATGAACTGTGCTTTTCCAACCTTAGATGAAGAGGCGTTGGACCCAAGTAATGTAACGTTAGGCCCTTATTGTAAAACGCCGTACACCACTAACTCCTTGTTTAATATATCGGGAATGAGCTTTGGTGCGCTCTCAAAACCGGCTGTTAGAGCGTTATCAAAAGGGGCAAAATTAGCCGGCTGCTGGATGAATACTGGTGAAGGTGGGTTAAGCCCTTATCACTTAGAGGGCGGAGCCGATTTGGTGTTTCAAATTGGTACGGCTAAATATGGTGTACGTGACGAGCTTGGAAATTTAAGTATCGATAAACTTAAAGAAATTGCGGCGCATAAAAACGTAAAAATGTTTGAGCTTAAATTAAGCCAAGGTGCCAAACCAGGTAAAGGCGGTATGTTACCTGGTAAAAAGGTTAATGCTGAAATTGCTAAAATAAGGGGCATCCCTGAGGGTAAAGATTCAATTAGCCCAAATGGGCACCCAGAGATCAAAAAGCCAAGCGACATATTAGATATGATTGCCACAGTGCGAAACGCCACAGGCAAACCTACCGGCTTTAAAGCCGTTATTGGTGATTACACTTGGCTAGAAACACTATTTGCAGAAATAAACCATCGCGGGCTTGAATCAGCGCCGGACTTTATCACTATTGATAGTGCCGATGGCGGTACGGGCGCAGCGCCACAACCCTTATTAGATTCGGTAGGTTTACCGCTGCGCGAAAGCTTACCGCTGGTTGTTAATATGCTTGAAAAACATGGCTTAACAGGACGGGTTAAAGTCATTGTATCGGGTAAGTTAATTGTGCCCTCTAAGGTGGCATGGGCGCTTGCTTTGGGTGCTGATTTTGTTGTTTCTGCGCGTGGTCATATGTTTGCGTTAGGCTGTATACAGGCCATGCAATGTAATAAAGACACCTGCCCAACCGGTGTAACTACCCATAACGAGCGGCTACAGCGTGGTTTAAATGTTGCAGATAAAGCCCAGCGAGTTGCCAATTATAATAAATATATTCATTACGGCGCTGGCTTAATTGCCCACTCATGTGGTGTAACGAGTGCGCGGGAATTAAGGCGTAAACACGTGCGTATAGTGCAAGAAAGCGGGCTGTCGGAGCCGCTCGATAAAATTTACGAAAACTACCAATAATGGTATTGGTAGTAAAAAAGGCGCTTTGGCGCCTTTTTTAATTTAGCTGGCTTATTAATAAACTAAAAAAGGCATCTTTGTTGTCGCAGCTTTTGGCATTTAAAATAAGTTGCTCACCTAAGCTCAGCGCTTGTTTTTGTACTGCAAGGCGCGTATTTTCATCTTCAATGCTGTCAATATCTACCACATGCGCGAGCCCTATGGTGCGCCTAATTAGTTCTGTTCCACAATAACCTATGGCGTCTTGTAATACGGTTTTCATAAAGTACTGTGGGTAGCCCTCGGTATTAAGGGTGTTATCTGTGCTGTGGTTGGCAATTAAAGTTAACCATTGTTGCTCAAATAAATTATAGCTTTCAACAATGCAGCTAAGTAAATGCGTTTGATAGTTTCGCCGTGCTACAAACTCTTCAATATGCCCTGCTTGTGCGCAGTAATTTAATAGTAAATTGCCAATAAAAGAGCCTATATCAAAACCAACAGGGCCAAAAAAGCCAAACTCGGGGTCAATCACTTTAGTGGTATTGGTATCTACAAAAATACTGCCGCTGTGCATATCGCCGTGCAGCAATGTTTGCGGGTTAGATAAAAAATTAGCTTTTAATTTCGCAACTTCTAACTTAAGTGCCGTGTTATCACGCAAAGCGTGTACATGTGTAGTAAGTTGCTCGTCAAAGTGATTGCGTTCGTGATCTGTATACGGATCGCTAAAAAATAAATCTTCTGTAATTTGGCAAAGCTCAGGGTTAGTAAATTGCTGTACTAGGGCCTTTTTATGCTGGGCGGTTAGGTAAAAATCTGAATTATAAAACCCGGTATGGCTTAAATACGTAGCTACGTGCTCAGCTAACTTAGGAAATTGCTCCGCGTTATTTTGCGCAGTGCGCAATATTTTTAAGTGACCTAAATCTTCTAAAATAGTAAGTGCGTAAGCTTGGTTATAGTGCAGTACTTTAGCGGTGTTTTGTGGGCAAATAGCGCCATGGTTAAGTAACACTTGCGCCTCAATACGGGCTCTATCAAGCGTGAGCGGCCATGATTCACCTACACAACGAGCATAAGGCAGTGCTTGCTTTAAAATAATGCTGTTATGGTGCTCATCGCTAATTCTAAATACTAAATTAAGGTTACCGTCACCAAATTCGTACGCAGTTAAGTGTGCGCCAGCATTAAAAAAATCATACTGCTTAGAGTCAATTAGCGAGTTTACATATTCAATTGCGCGCTGCGCATTAAACGCGACATAGTTAGCCATAGTGAGTTCTCAAATAACCTTTTTGGGCATTCTATACCTTTAAATGTTTAGATGTCTACAAGTCTAACTTGAGAGTTATTCAAACTGATGTAAAATACCCTTACGCATTTTATTTAAGCAGCCTCACCATGCAAAACCTAATCGCAAGCAGTTTAAAATATGAAAACGGCACATTAAGTGTGCTTGACCAGTATTTACTTCCTCATCAGCAGGTATGGCACGAATGCCATAGTGTTGAGACGATGAAGGAGCTGATCATCAGTTTAAAAATTCGTGGCGCACCATTAATAGGCTTAGGTGCGAGTTTGCTGGTTGCTCATTTAGCGCAGCAGGGGGGAACTCAAGCGGCGCTTGCAAAAGCAATTGATGAGCTTGAAGCCACAAGGCCAACCGCTGTTAATTTAATGCATTGTATGGCTATATTAAGAGAAGCCCTTAAAAGCGATGACTTAGTAGCAGCAGTGGTGTGCAGCGCAGAGCGCCTTTTTATTGAAGACATTGCCCTATGTGAGCGCATGGCAACGCGCGGAGCTGAGCTTATAAACAGCGGCGACAATATTTTAACCCATTGTAATACTGGCGCATTAGCGACTGCTGGTATTGGTACAGCATTAGGCGTTATTTACAAAGCGCAGCAACAACACGGCAATATACATGTGTGGGTTGATGAAACGCGGCCTTTGTTGCAAGGCGGGCGTTTAACCGCGTTCGAACTTGAGCGCTGGCAAGTACCGTATACACTTATTTGCGATAATATGGCAGCAAGTTTAATGGCCGCAGGCAAGGTAGATAAAATAGTGGTAGGCGCCGATCGTATTGCTGCTAATGGCGACTTTGCTAATAAAGTGGGAACTTATAATTTAGCTGTATTGGCGCATTTTCATGATATTCCTTTTTATGTTGTCGCGCCTTTAACTACGCTTGATACACAAACAGCTTGCGGTAGCGATATAGCAATAGAGCAGCGAAATAGCGCAGAGGTACGCGGCGTAAGTGGCAGTTTTGGTGAGGCGCTGTGGGCACCCACTAATGCCAATGTGTATAATCCCGCATTTGATGTAACACCTGCAAAACTAATAACAGCTTGGGTGTTAGATACCGGTGTTTACAATAAAAGTGATGTAGAGAGTGGGGCGTTAACAGCGCTTAAGTAGTTTTTAAACATCGCTCCACTTATCCCTTTGTGGAGCGTATTACTTTTGCTATGCGAGCAACGGAAACTGCTTCGCAATTTCAGACTCTGTGCTTTTTGCAACCCAGCCCTCGGTATTATTAAATAATCGAATGGCGGTAAATTCTGGGTCGCTCCCCATATCAAACCAATGTGGGGTAAGAGTTGGGACCGAAATTAAGTCACCTTGCTGGCATAATACTTGGTAAATTTTGGCATCAATATGTAGGCAAAATAACCCTTGGCCTTTTACAAAAAAACGAACTTCGTCTTCACTATGGGTGTGCTCAAATAAAAACTTTTCTCGCATTTGTGCCGCTGCAGGGTTACCTTTTGCAAGTGAAATAACATCCACCGTTTGGTAGCCATTTTGCGCTTTTAAGCGCGCTATATCATTTTTATACGCTGCAATAATTTGCTCATTTGTGGTGTGCTCATTAATGGGTGCGGTTGCTTGCCATTGTTCAAAACGTACATTTACTTTTGCTAATTGCTGAGTAATTTCGCTTAAATCGCAGGTATTTACCAGCGCATTACTTGGATTGTTGTTAGCATAAATTGTTAATTGGCTCATGCAAATTGCTCCAATTTAACTGTGCTAAAGTCATGTACGTATGGGTGCGCGCTATGTGCTTGGCCATCACGTATTAAGTGCAAGGTTTTAAGCCCTGCGGCTTTAGCTGCATCAAGCTCACCTGCCACATCACTTAAAAACAAGATTTCGTTTGCACTAAAAGGGAGCTGATTAACTATAGTGTTATAGGCGGCTTGCTCTTGCTTTGCGCCGACTTTGGTATCAAAAAAATCGTTAAACAGGGGGCGAATATCGCCATAGTCACTGTATTTAAAGAGTAACTGCTGCGCCCTCACTGAGCCTGATGAATACACATAGAGTGCGGTGCCTTGAGCATGCTGAGCTTGTAAAAACTCAAACGCATCTGCGTATAGGTGGCCTTTAAAATCACCGTGCTCGTAGCCCGTTTGCCAAATTAGCCCTTGTATTTGCTTTAAAGGGGTAATTTTTTTATCTTCTTCAATCCATTTTAGTAACACGCTAATGACATTTTCTATATCGGCATCTGGCTCATTAATAATGGCTTTAACAGCCGCTATTTGCTCAGCGACATGGGGTTTATTTTCGTTTAAGCGCATAAACGTTGCTAGTTGCTTGGCTGCATACGGAAACAGCACCTCTTTTACAAATGAGATACGTGTTATGGTGCCTTCAATATCAGTTAAAATTGCTTTTATCATTATAGCTGTGCCCCAATACCTTCTATTTTTAACCGTTCCAGCTCGCAACTAAATAAAAACTCTAACCCTTCTAAATGGCGAAGTGCTTGCTTGTAATTACGCCCTACTACATAAACGCCATGCCCACGAATTAACACTGCATGCTCAATGGGTGTATGTAAGTGGTGATCACTAAGCAGCAAGCTTAAGCGGTCTATGTCTTGGTCGTTTTCAAAAATAGGAATGCTGAGCGTATCTAAATGCGAGGTTACCCCACTGAGTGACTTTTGCATTTCGTAACCGCTTAAATTTAATGCATGGCTTTTAATTACACGCGATAGTACGGTGGCTGCTACTGAGTGAGTATGCAGTACCACGTTTGCGTGCGGAATAAGCTTATACATGCCTAAGTGCAATTGCGTTTCGGCCGATGGGTTGCCAGCACCTTTAGTGCGATTACCTTGATGATCAAGCTCAATGAATGTGTGTGTACCGAGCTGACCTTTATCAAAGCCGCTAGCGGTAACCACATACCCTGTTGCGGTGCGCGCCGAAAAATTTCCGCCGGTGGCGGGAACCCAGCCTTTTTGACTGATCCATTTTCCGGCTTCAATAAGTTGCGAAATAGCGGTATTGTTGTGCATACATTCCTCACCAATGAGTGTAATACCAATGCGTAATAATACTTAATGCGTTTGAGGCGCTAAACCAAACGCGAGCTGCGTTTTTGCTACCTCAAAATAACTCAGTTAATTAAGCAAATTGATATAAAGCTATTTAATTTTAGACGGCTATACTTCTGTTTTAAGCAATGATAGCATCGCTTTAAGCGCAAAACCATCATTAAGGGCCTGTCGTGTTTGAAAGTAAATTACCAAATTTAAGTGTTAGTATATTTAGCCAAATGAGTGGCTTGGCAAGTCAGCATTCGGCAATAAATTTATCGCAGGGTTTTCCTGAGTTTGATGCGCCAGAACTACTGAAAAACCAGCTAAATTTTTATGTTCAGCAAGGGGTTAATCAATACTCGCCATCCAGTGGTGTGCCCCGTTTACATCAACAAATAGCAAATTTAGTTTCGCGTAAATACGCGGCTAACATTGATGCAGCTGAGCAAGTTACGGTAACGTCGGGCGCCACCGAAGCATTATTTGTGGCTATTCAAACTATAGTACGCCCCGATGATGAAGTCATTGTGTTTGACCCCGCTTATGACTCTTACCAGCCTGCCATTGAGCTTGCTGGCGGTAAAACAGTTCATATTGCATTGCATGCCCCCGATTACGCTATTGATTGGCAAGCTGTTCGCAGTGCAGTGAGCAAAAGCACGCGCGCTATAATTATTAATACGCCACACAATCCAAGCGGAAAAATACTTAAAAGCCATGATATAAACGCGCTCAAATCGTTAGTAAGCGACCACGATTTATATGTAATAAGTGATGAAGTTTACGAACACATTACCTTTGATGGCGATAAGCACTTAAGCATGCTTTGTGATGAGCAACTACGTGAAAAAAGCTTTGTTATATCAAGCTTTGGCAAAACGTTTCACAGTACCGGCTGGAAAATGGGGTACTGTATTGCGCCTGCACCGCTTGCTATTGAATTTAGAAAAATACACCAGTATGTTACTTTTTCAAGCTTTACACCTGCACAACACGCATTGGCCGACATGCTTGAACAACAAGGCGAACATGTCGATGAGCTGAGTAATTTTTATCAGCAAAAGCGCGACTTACTGGCACAGCACTTAAGTGACAGCCGTTTTAATATTTTACCAAGCCAAGGTACGTACTTTTTATTGCTCGATTACAGTGAGGTGTCTGATCTTAATGATGTGGATTTTTGCCACTGGTTAGTAGAGCAAGCTGGGGTTGCTGCTATTCCTTTAAGTGTGTTTTATAAGCAACCTTCAAATGATAAAGTGATTCGACTGTGTTTTGCTAAAAACGATGAAACCTTAATAGAGGCCGCGCAAATATTATGTCAACTTTAACGCTTACACTCGTTCAAAGTGCGCTGCATTGGCTTGATAAAGACGCCAATTTAGCCATGTTTGATAAAAAATTAGCAGCGATGAGCGCTCAACCTGATTTAATTTTACTACCCGAAACCTTCGCCACAGGCTTTGCTATTAATCTTGATTGCGCAGAGCCCGAAAATGGCAAAGTGTTGAGCTGGCTAAAAACCCAAGCACATAAACATAAAGCCGTTATTGCAGGTTCGGTTTTGGTTGCTCAAGGCGATAAAAAAGCGAATCGCTTTTATTGGGTGACGCCAAGTGGCGAGGTAAATTATTACGATAAACGTCATTTATTTCGCTTAGGCAGTGAGGGCGATTACGTTGTCGCAGGGCAAGCACGTAAAACGTTTGAAATTAACGGTTTTAAGTTACTGCCGCAAGTGTGTTACGACTTGCGCTTTCCGGTTTTTCAGCGCAACAATAATGATTACGATGTAATGATAAACGTTGCAAACTGGCCTGCAGTTCGTCGTCATATTTGGGATACGCTATTAATGGCGCGCGCTATGGAAAACCTATGTTATGTAGTAGCCGTTAACCGTGTTGGCGACGATGGCAATGGTGTTGCGCACAATGGCGGCACGGCTGTGTACGACTTTAAAGGCGATACGATCGCCAAAGCAAAAGACAATTCACAAGAGTTACTTACCGTAACACTTGAAAAAGCACCGCTCGATGATTTTAAAGCCTCATTTCCTGCTTATTTAGATGCCGACGCGTTTACCTTGGTATAAATCGCTAAGCATTAGCGCCTAGCCAATAAAGTGCTAAAATAGCCGCTGATATGTTTATTGGCGGCTTTATGAATACAACCCTTATAACACCGGTAATTTTAGCGGGCGGCATTGGCACACGGTTATGGCCGCTTTCTCGCCAAGCTATGCCTAAGCAATTTTTACCTCTGCTTGATAACAAACACTCACTATTACAAAGTACGTTAGCGCGTGTATCGGGCAAGGAGTTTGCAAAGCCAATACTTGTTTGTAACGAGCAGCACCGCTTTATTGCTGCTGAGCAAAGTGCACAGGCCGCTCCTCATGCACTTTTGTTAGAGCCCCAGGGTAAAAATACCGCGCCGGCTATTGCGCTGGCAGCACACTACGCTTTACAGCAAGGCATAACTGGGCCAATACTGGTGATGCCTGCCGATCATCATATATCCAACTTTACTGAGCTCACACTTAAATTAAACGATGCAATTGAATTAGCCCAGCAAGGTATGTTGGTCACGTTTTCAATTACACCAACACAGCCCCACACTGGGTTTGGCTACATTAAACAAGGTAGTAAAATAGCGGGCTCAAATTGCTATAAAGTGGCTGAATTTAAAGAGAAGCCAAGCTTGGCTACCGCTGAGCATTATTTAACTCAAGGCGGTTATAGCTGGAATAGCGGCATGTTTTTATTTACACCACAAGCCTATTTAAATGAGCTAGAACGCTTTGCACCAAAAATTGCACTCAGTGTAAGCGCGGCGGCTAATTTCTCTGACGATTTAGGGTTTACAAGGCCGATAAGTGAGCCACTTAAAACCTGCCCAAGTGACTCTATCGATTACGCCATTTTAGAGCGCAGTAATAATGTAGCAGTGCTGCCTGTTGCTCTTAATTGGAGTGATGTAGGCAGCTTTGGTGCTTTGGCTAGCCTTATTAAAAAAGATGCACATGGCAATAATGAAAACGACAGCCATACCGCGCAAAATAGTACTAATAATTTTGTTTTAAGCGAAGACGATCACAGCGTTGCTACCCTTGGGGTTAGCGACTTAGCTATTATTCATACCCACGATGCCACCCTCGTTGCCAATAAAAACAAGCTCGATGGTCTGCCTTTATTGCTCAAGCAATTAGCGGTTAGCCAAAGTGATAAACTCAATCACCATCAGGTTGTGTATCGTCCATGGGGTAACTACCGCACTTTAGTAACAGGGACAGGGTTTAAAGTTAAAAAAATAACCGTAAACAGCGGGGCTAAACTTTCAACGCAGCGCCATCAGTATCGTGCAGAGCATTGGGTGGTGGTATCGGGGGTTGCCGATGTACGTATTGATAAGCAAGCATTAACACTTAGCCACGACCAATCTTGCTACATTGCAGTAAAACAAATACACAGCTTAGCGAACAATCAAAAAGAGGCGCTAATTGTCATTGAAGTGCAAACTGGCGCCGTACTAGATGAAAGTGACATAGAGCGTTTTGATGATAAGTATGGAAGGTTAGGTATTTAAATAAAGTGGTTTTCTAGTGATAAACTTAAGTAGCGAGGATGTTGATTGAAATAAAAAGTTATTTAAAATACTATGTTGTCAGTTAAAATTATAGGGACGTTACATGGATAAATCTTTGATTACAGCTGTTCAAGTAGAACCTGGTGAACTCCTTCAAGGGTTACGCCAAAGTATAAGAGAGTCAGGTGTTATTTATAAGTTTAGAGACTCAGAAACACTTATTTCAAACGAGTTGGAGAAAACTTTAAAAGAGACCGAACGTAAACTTACTGAAGCTGAAATTGCTCAACATGCTGCTCGCCTTTATAATAAGATAGCTACTCGGAGTGTTAAGTTTGGTTTATTAGCATATTCTCGTTATGCAGAGATGGCAAATAGAACAACAACAGAAGCTCTTTTGAAAGAAAAACACCGGCCGCAAAGAATGGCAAGATATATGTCTGCAACAGGAGCTGGTAAAAAGCCACCAAATACGGCTACCCATGCGATTGTATCTGGTACTCATGAGCTGGCGCGAGCTGCTAGAAAGATACTTGCTAAATTTAAAATTCGAATAGATGATCCAAGTAATGGAGTCTTTTTGCCAAAGAACGAAAACTACGTTCCTCACCCAGCTATGCCTGACGCTTCTAATCATGCAAAAATTCATACAGAGTTATATTATCTAAATATTACTAATCAACTATCGTTAGCAAATACACGTAGTGAATGTGCAGCGATTTTACAATCAATTGCTATATCGCTACAAAATGGAGTTTATGGGTACTAATGAGTAAAGTTATTTATAAAATCACGCCAAACGTTAACCATTACAGAGTCATATTTCCTGATAGCGAATCTTTATGTGAGCCTGACCTATGGAAGCCTGATGGTTCATCAAAAGAGTCAACATTAATAAATTTTAGTGCGCATTACAATCAAGAAAAAAAGACACCTATAGGTGATATTACAGCAATAAATTTACAAGGCCTTGCTATAAAAGAGCACGTAGCAAATGAACTGGCAGATATTTTTGAAGATTCGGGAGAGTTACTACCTTTCTATGTAGGTGATGAAAACTGGTACTTTTATAATGTCACTAGAACAATAAGGGGATTTTTGGATGTTGAAATGAGTACTTTTATGCTACCAGGTTTAAATATTGGATTACAAAAAGCGGTATTCAAAAAAGAAAAACTACCAAAGCATAGTTGTATATTTAAAATTCCAGAGGATCGATTTGAAGGTACTTATGTTCTTGACTCTCGTGTAAGTGATAGAGACATTTCTCTAAATCTATTTTGTGCTTTGCAAGCGCACGGCTTTACTGGGCTAAGCTTTGAAGAAGTTGCCAGGTTTGAATAAATAAACTAAAGCATCCAAGGTATATGCTTTTCAATGCTAACCCAACTGCCCGCGCACGTACTTTAAGTATTGTTCTAGGCTGCGCTGCCATAGCTCTAACGCCTCATCTAGCAGGTTGTTATGAGGTTTGTTATCAAGCAAGCGGCGCTCTATTTTTTTAAGCTCAATACCGTAACGGTTAAAGCCTAATTGCAGCGCGGTGCTTGCTTGGCGGTGCAATAATTTAATGCACTGCTCTGGTTGCTGGTCAATAAGTTCTTGGCATCGGGTTAGTTTAGTCCGTGCTGAGAGTACAAATTCATTGTAAATCGACGACACTTCATCCTCACTAAATGAGCTGGTTAGCGTTTCTGCTGCGGTTTCGTCGTATAAGGTGTCTACTAGCTCTACAGCTATATTTGCAGTTTGATTGGATTGTGAATCACTCAGTGCTTGGCGAAGCTTTTGCTGCTTAATTGGTTTGCCTACTATGTCTTTTATTCCCAGGGCTAAGTATTCTTTTACCTCATCAGGGCTTAAGCTTGCTGTAAAGGCCAGTACGGGCGTGCGCTGGTTTTTATGCTCCAAACGCTGCAAACGTTTTAATACTTCTTGGCCGGTAAAGTCTGGCAGGTTCATATCCAGTAAAATAACGTCAAAGTGATGCGTTTGCAGCAGTTCAATAGCGCTTTTGCCATCTTTGGCGAGCTTTATTTTATGCTCATCTTCGGCCATAAACTCAATGGCAATTTTTTGATTTAAATCTAAATCTTCTACTAGCAGTACTTCAAGGCCAGTTAAGTAGTCTTTGTTTTGATGTCGCTGCTCTACCAAACTAAGCTCCCCTAGCGTAAAGGTGGTAGTAAAGCTAAATACGCTACCAGTGCCTAGTTGACTGGTTATTTCTAAACGGCTGCCTAGCTTTTCTAGTAAGCGGCTGGTGATGGCAAGCCCAAGGCCGGTGCCGCCTTTTTCTTTGCCGGCGCTACTTTGTACGTAGGGTTCGGTTAAGTAGGCTATTTCGTCTTTTTCGATACCAGGGCCTGAGTCTTTAACGCTAATTTTTATGGTGTGCTCAAGCTGCCTATCGCTTATTAAATCAACCTGAATTTTTACTATACCGTGGTCGGTAAACTTAATGGCGTTACCAACAAGGTTAATAATAATTTGCCTTAATTTTTGCTGATCGCAGTAGTAACAGGCTTGTTCAGGGATATTACATACCAGTTCAAACTTAAGTTGTTTTTGCTCCGCTAATGGGCTGAGCAATAAACATAAATTGTTTAACCAGGTTTTAAATTCAATGTCTTCTTCGTAAAGTGCTTCATCACTTTGATCTAGGCTTGCGTAGTCGAGCACTTTATCAACCAGTAAATTTAATGACTCGGCCGAATTAATAATGGCCTCACAATAGGCTTTATTGCGGGTGTCGGTGCTTTGGTTCATAACTAATTGGGCGCTGCCTAATATGCCATTAAGGGGGGTGCGAATTTCATGGCTAATCGTTGATAAAAACAGGCCTCTAATCTCTAGATCTTTTTGGGCTTTGTCGGCCAGCTTGTTAAGGTTTTTTTCTCTGCGTTCATTACACAAAAGCGCCATACCGGCGGCATAAAACATAGGTGCAATAACGCCATTTAAAAACAGTAAGCTGCTAAACCATGGGCTTTGCAATAGCAGGGGTTGTTCAATATTAACCATAAATAGTGAGCGGCTAATAAAGCTCAGGCCAACTAAAGTTAATATTAAAATGTAAACAATGGTGCCATTAGGGTAGGGCTTTCGGGCATATTTAATAAATAAAAACAGTAAAAAAGCGGCTTCTGCAATGTGCTGTACATCCGAGACGTAAATTCGCTCGCGTAAAGAAGGGTCAATAAACGAATAATATCCCAACATTACGGCGCTAAACGCGGTAAAGGAGCACAGTAGCTTAAACCCAATACCCCGATAATCTAAAAATTGGCATATAGCCAAGCTGTGCACAATTGATGCGCCAAACATCATACTGCTGGCAATACTAATCACAATAAGGTTGTGCGTTTTGCCAATAAGCGTAAAGCCAATTACTGCGCCTAGTAATAAAACCGGGTAAAAAATATAAAGCAGAGTACCTGGGGTACTTTTGTTGGTACGCCATGTTAAAAAGTTAAGAAGGGTCATTACAATAATAACGGCAATGCTGGCAAAAAAGAGGGTAAATGAGTCGAGCATAGAGGTTCCAGCAATGGGTACTTTAAATAGAGTAATAAAAAGCGATTAATTTAACAAGCATGCAGCATAAACAAAAACAGGCACCATAAGTGCCTGTTTTTAAATTACGAAATTGATTAACGAATTTCGTCTGGAATGTTTTGTTGAGCCCAAGATAGTAGCTCAATACGGTTACGACATTTAGTTTTTCTAAATGCGCTGTATAAATGTGTTTTAACTGTGTGCGGGCTGATGCTTAAATATTCAGCAATTTCTTTGTTTTTAGAACCCTTACTCATTAACGAGATTATTGCTTTTTCTCGTTTAGTGAGTTTAATTGGCTCTATATCGCCTTCGGTCAGCTTGTGTAGTGCGTCTTTATTAAACTGCAGCATGCGGTTTAATGCATTACACATAATGTCACGTCTGTACCAAAGCTGATCTTCTAAAAGTAAGCGAATACCTTTCATTAATACATCAGCGTTATCTGTCGTATAAAACACGCCACGAATACCGCTCAACAGCGCGCGGTTAGCGAGCTCTGGGTTTTCGTCTAGGTTAAATAATACGATATCGCACTTGGTGCGCAGGTTAACTAGCTGTTCTTTTAGTTTACCCCATGCATCGTTACTTGATGTTTCAATGAACAGTAATCGAGTCCCTTCTGGTACATCTAAAATATTTGTACCCGTGGTTACGTCAAGGCCTTGCGTTTTTAACAAAGGTTCTAAAACGTTAATGCCAATGGTGTTAATTGGCTCTTGATCTAATAACAAAAAGGCTGAACTGCTCATGTTTTTATACTCTTTTTATAAAGCTGACTAGTTAAGTTTATCACGACTTCCACACCTTTTGTATTAGAAAGTCGGGTTTCGCCTTGTGAACAAGTACGATTTTACGATTATTTAAACATAAAATGTTGCAAATAAGTAATTATTTTTCACTTTATATACATGATAAACCATAACATTTGTAACTAGCTAAATACTAATAATTCCAGTGAATTTTTATTATTAAATTTTTAATTTTTTAGCTTCTTGATACGGAGGCCAGCCCATTTCTTTGCCTGCAAGCATATGTAAATGTATGTGATACACGGTTTGCCCGCCGTGTTTATTGCAGTTCATTACTACTCTGTAGCCATCGTCACTAAAGTTAAATTGCTTGGCTAATTTAGCAGCAACCTCGTATAAATTTCCAACTAAATGTGAGTTTTCGCTATTAATATCATTAATCGTGGCAATTGCTTTTTTTGGAATAATTAACACATGAAAAGGAGCTTGCGGGTTTATATCTTTAAATGCAAGGGTAGTGTCGTCTTCGTAAATAATGTCG
>NZ_DCYU01000113.1:0-14819 GCF_002331165.1 Pseudoalteromonas sp. UBA2102 | reverse complement strand
TGCTGCAAATTCAACCATCAAAGATCAACACGCCCTAGCATTACCATACGCTACAAAGAGCTAAATAGTTCTTTTAGCCGGAGGGCGTTTACCTTGTTATATAAAAACAAGGTAAACGCATTATTTGCTATGCTGCGGTTACTAACGGTTTTATAGCTCAGGCTCAAGGCGTTTAATTCCTTGTCCGTCAATGCCTAAGTAAATATAGCCATCACTGCCTTGTGCTAAGCTGCGAACGCGGCCTATTCCTTCTAAAATTTTATATTGCTTTGAAACACCTTTGTTAGATATTTCCAGTGCACTTAAAAACGAAAACTTCATAGACGATAGCAAAAGCTTACCTTTTAATTGCGGGTACTTATCGCTGCTAACCAATAACATGTCAGAAGGGGCAATGGAGGGGGTCCAATGCAGTACGGGCGATTGCATGCCGTCTTTTTCTTGTATGTCGGTAAACGACGTACCGCTGTAATTAACTCCATAACTAACCACCGGCCAGCCATAATTAGCGCCCGCTTTAATTATGTTTAGCTCATCGCCGCCACGTGGGCCGTGTTCGTGAGACCATAAAATATTATTTTGGTTATCAAACCACATGCCTTGCGGGTTACGGTGTCCGTAAGACCAAATAGCGTGTTTAACGCTTTTTTGATTTACAAACGGGTTATCTTTAGGAATACGGCCATCATCGTGTAAGCGATAAATTTTACCACCATCACGGGTTAAGTCTTGTGGGTTTTTATCGCGCGAGCCGCGATCGCCAATCGAAAAGTAAACATACCCTTGGTTATCAAACACAATACGGCTTCCGTAGTGCTGGCCTTTTGTGCTGTTATGCTCACCTTTGTATAGTAATTGTGTGCTTAAAAGTTCAGTGCGATCGTCACTAAGCTTGGCGCGCATTAGGGCTGTATTACTGCCACTTTTAGCGCCGTGGGTACTTGAGTAAGTTATGTAAAGCCATTGGCTATCGTTTGCGTCGCTATGTAGGGCTAAATCTAGTAAACCGCCTTGCCCGTTGGCATCAATTTTTGGCAAACCCGAGAGCTTAGTTAAGTTAGCTGAGTTTTTAGGCAGTAAATAAAGTGTGCCGCTTCGCTCGGTTATAAGTAAATCACCATTACTTAACGGCTCAATAGCCCAGGGGATAGTTACCCCTTTAGTCACGCTGACGGCCTTTACATTGAGCGGTAATACATCAAGGGCTTTGTAATCTACAGCTGCCACCGGCGTTGAAACGAGTACAGCTATAAACGCCGTTGATAATGTTTTAGCAATCGTTTTTGTAGGTATAAACGCAGTCATATCCCTGTCCAATAAATAAGCAAGTAATACCTACATTAGCATGTTGCTGATGATTTTGCTAAATGTAGCGCTTTAATAAAAACTATATATATTTCAATCATAAAGAGTTTACCCGAAGTGCTGTATGGCTGGTTTTAATATTTTAAACAGCTATTTATTACACCTTAATTGAGGCTTTAGTACAGCGTTTTAAATTAGAGAGCTGCGTAAAAATTGCGCTAAAAAAACTGAATATTTACTCTAATACTATTGAAATTAATTTTTTTGGGCGTACACTTGTGCGCTGAAGTTTGAGCGTACACATGTAAGTTCAAATTCAATATTTAATATCCAAGAGATTAATAGTGATGATTACTAAAGTATTAGACCAATTTTCGAAGTGGTTTTTACACCATCAAAGCTTTGCAGGCTACATTGAGCCCATTATGCAAATGGTTAAGCCTGCGTGGCGTGCTGGTCTTTATAGAGCAAAAATAGAAGAGCTGACGCAGCACAATGGTGATTTTTTAAGTATTACCTTAAAGCCTACTCAGCACTGGCAGGCACACATTGCTGGCCAACATATTAGTTTAACGGTAGAAATAAACGGGCGTTTATTAACACGTGTGTTTACGGTTGCCTCAAGCCCTGAGCAATTTAAAAAAACGGGGTTGGTGCGTTTATTAATTAAAACTAATGAGCAAGGGCGTTTTACAAGCCTTTTAAGTAGTGCTTTACGAGTCGGTGAGTGGTGCAATATTTCAGCACCTAGTGGCGACTTTGTTTATAAAAACACCCAAAACAATGCAACGTTTATAGCGGGCGGCTCGGGTATTACACCTATGCTTGCCATGATTAGTGAGCATTTAAAACATACCACACAAAAAGTATCGCTGATATATTATGCCAAAGCTGCTGCACACCAATGTGTAGACGAGCTAAGCGCATTAGCAAACCAGTTTTCGCATTTTTCGTTTTTACTGCTCACACGCGAGCAATCAGATGATATTACTCGCCATGTAAATGTATGGGAAAACCCAGATATATACTGCTGTGGGCCTGCAAACTTTATGAAAATGGTGTGTGACTTTGCTAAAAAACACCATTTAAATTACTACCAAGAGGCATTTGGTTTAACGCTGCCAAGCCAAAATGACGACAGCCTGTTTAACGTACAGATTAATAGCAGCGCTCATGTCGTAAATGCTAATAACGCATTGTTAGCACAGTTTGAAGCAAAACAATTACCGGTTAAACGCGGGTGTGGCATTGGTATTTGCCACCAGTGCCAGTGCATTAAAAAGTCAGGCGTGGTGCGTAATTTAAAAACTGGTGAGTTGAGTGATAACGGCGAGCAGTTAATTCAACTGTGTGTAAGTCAACCTGTTAGCGACTTGGAGTTACAGCTATGAAAAACATAAACTTTGATCAGTTAGCCCACGATTTAGATAGCATAAAAATGGATACGCTAGGCAAAGTCGGGCAACAAGATGCAAACTACATTCGCTCGGTTGTTAAAAAGCAGCGGCTATGTGAGTGGAGTGGCCGTATTTTACTTATGCTGGGCTTTATTCAGCCACTTTTATGGGTTGCGGGTGTACTGTTATTAGCGCTGGCAAAAATTTTAGACAACATGGAAATTGGCCACAATGTTATGCACGGCCAATACGATTGGATGAACGACAAGCAGCTTAACTCGCAACACTACGAATGGGATATTGCTTGCGATGGTCAAAGTTGGCATCGCGTTCATAACTTTGAGCACCACACCTACACTAATATTATTGGTAAAGACAGAGACTTTGGTTATGGGTTATTACGTTTAAGCAATGATTTTAAATGGCGCTTAAAAAATGTGTGGCAGTTTATTACATATATAAATTTAAGTGTGCTGTTTCAGTGGGGTGTGTCGTATCACGAACTGGCAGCGGAACGTGTGTTTATAGGTAAAAAGAAAGAAAACCGCGAAGGGGGTGTATCGCATTCTACCCTAAAACAGCGCTTTTTTAGTAAAGGTGCGCGCCAATTAATAAAAGATTATGTGATATTTCCTTTATTGGCAGGCCCTTTGTTTTTATGGGTATTAGCAGGCAACTTACTGGCAAATTTAATCCGTAATTTATGGACCTCAACCATTATTTTTTGTGGCCACTTTACCGAGGACACCGAAACCTTTAAAGAAGAAGACTGCATAAACGAAACGCAAGGGCAGTGGTACTATCGCCAAGTTTTAGGCTCATCAAATATTAAAGGCCCGCACTGGTTTCATGTTTTAACTGGGCATTTAAGTTGCCAAATTGAGCATCACTTATTTCCTGATATGCCGTCCTCTCGCTATCAAGAAGTGGCCCCGCAAGTGCAAGCCGTTATGCAAAAACACGGTATTGATTATCATACAGGTGGTTTTTATAAACAGTACAGCTCGGTATTAAAACGTATTATTAGGTACTCGTTTAAATAAATTAGGTACTCGTTTAAATAAATAATGTGCCTTTAAAAAGCCGATTAATGAAGGTGCATTAATCGGCTTTTTTGTATGTGCTTAGCAATATGGCCAATTTATAAACAGCAGTTGCAAAAATTTCTTTTTGATAATTAAAAAAGCCTCAGTTTTGCTATGGTTAAATGATGCATGAATGTCATACAATGGAGAAAAATAGACCACACAAGAGAGATTAAAATGGCCGCATTCGGTACCGTGTTTATGCCGCAGATGATTCAAGCTCGTTTTTCTGATAACCAATGGAGCGAAAGCTCAATCGTCCCTTCCGATAAACTTGAACTTCATGCGGGCGCGCACGTCCTTCATTATTCAAGCACGTGTTTTGAAGGCTTAAAAGCTTTTCGCCACGAAGATGGCTCTATTTATATTTTTAGAATAGATGCAAACATTGCGCGTATGCAGCAAAGCTCTGCGTTATTAAGCTTACCAAGCTTTGACGGTCAAATGCTAAAAGACATGATTATCGAGATTGTTAAAGAGTATGCTGATGAAACGCCATTACCACCAGGCTCTATGTACATTCGCCCAACTCACATAGGAACAGAGGCTGCCATTGGTAAAGCGGCTGCACCGTCAATGAGCTCGTTGTTATATACACTTTTATCGCCAGTTGGCGATTACTTTACCGGCGGCGCTACTGCACTGCGTGTATTACTTGAAGAAGATGGCATGCGCTGTGCCCCGCACATGGGCATGGTAAAAAGTGGCGGTAACTACGCCAGTGCACTTGCACCAATTAGCGCAGCACGCGAAAAATACCAAGCCGATCAAATCTTGTTTTGCCCTGGCGGCGACGTACAAGAAACAGGTGCAGCTAACTTTATTCTTATTGATGGTAACGAAATTATTACCAAAGCGCTTGATAGCACGTTTTTACATGGCGTAACCCGTAATAGCATTTTAACCATTGCAAAAGACTTAGGCATGACAGTAAGCGAGCGTAACTTTAGCGTTACCGAGCTTTTAGAGCGTGCTGCAAAGCCAGGCACAGAAGCTGCGCTTTCAGGCACTGCTGCGGTGTTAACGCCGGTAGGCACGTTTATTCATAACGATAAAGAATACAAAGTAGGCAGTGGCGAGCCAGGTCCTACAACAGCGCGATTACGCCAAGCATTGAACGATATTCAATGGGGTAAAAGTGAAGACAAACACGGCTGGTTAACTAAAATCTAATTGATTTGAGCAGTTCGCAGTAAAAAGCCACCGACTAGGTGGCTTTTGTGTTTTTGAGTACTTTTTGAAATGTATAGCGCTTAAAACTTCATTTCTATTTTGCCATACACGTAACGGCCATTAAATCCGTAAGGCGAAAAGCTCGAATAAGCAAACAAGCGAGAAAAAGTAGAGACTTCTTCTACATTTTCGCGGGTAGGATCTGGGTATACATCAAAAATGTTATTGGCACCTAAACTAAGCGTTAGGTTATCGGTAGCGGCATAGGCTACATCTAAATCAGTGATCCACTTAGGCTTTAATACCTCGTTTAGCTCAGGCGTTGATGAAGGGTCTTGGGTTTCACCATAACGCGTAGTTCTAAGTGTGGTACGCAGCGCATCATGGGTCCATGTAGCACTTAAATTGTATTTATTGCGCGGGGTGCTTACTTCAAAGCGGCGCAGCTCTGTACCTGAGAACAAGTTGTCTTGATCAAACCCAGCACCTTGTAGTTCAGCGGGCGGGTCAATAATATCAGTGACTTCATTTTTGCCGTAGTTATAGCCTAAGTTAAAGGCAATATCGCCATAGCCATCGGTGATTAAGTTGTACGAGGCAACCACATCAACACCACGCGTTTTACTATCTATAGCGTTTAAGAAAAAGCGGCCTTGGTTAGCGCCCGTACCTGCTAGTAACTCTTCTATTGCTGCGCCCGATAAATTGTTAGATAAAACAATACGGTCATCAATTAGTATTTGATAGTAATCAACCGATAAGCTGAAATTAAAATCGGTAGACCAAGTAAAGCCAACCCCGTAGTTAGTGGCTTCTTCGGCATCAAGGCCCGGTGAGCCAAGCGCTTTGGCTACATCGCTGCTTGGTGCAAAGGTGCCGGTTTCGGTCGGAACGCTATCAACAAATACGGTAGCAACCGAAGTAAAATATTGCTGTTGTAATGAAGGTGCTCTAAATCCTGTTGAGGCTGAAGCGCGTATGGCTAAATCTTCGGTTAACGAATAGCGCGTTGCAATTTTGCCGTTAAGTGTATCGCCAAAATCTGAGTAATCCTCATAACGGGCTGCCACAGCTATATTCCAATCATCTGTCAGGTAGGTTTCTAAGTCTATGTAAAAGCTTACATTATGGCGGCTGTTGTCACCTTCTGATTCGGGGGTAAAGCCTGGAAATACTTGCGCACCTGCTGCACCAAATGGGCCATCTTCGCCTGTGACTACGCCACCTGGGCCAAATGAGCCTTGTGCGTATGAGGCTTCTTCGCCAGCTTCTATTTGATAGCCTTCTGTGCGGTACTCAGCCCCAATGGCAACACTTACCGCGCTTTCTAAAAAGCTGACATCCACTTCGCGGCTTAAATCAACATTTAAAGTAAGTTGATCGTATGTCAGCGTACCTGCATCAAAGCGTGTTTGGCTTGTTGGGCCGTATGAGGTATTTAAACTATTGGTTACACCAAATTCAAATGCATCTTCACCATACACAGCCGATACATCGTAGTTCCAATCACTTATAAAGCCTTTAACACCTAACGCGAGTGAGTAGTCGTTTATATCTGAGGTGATCACAGGTAAAAAACCGTCGGGGTATATTTCTTCTATATTACGGCTATCGCTTGCGCGTCTATAAAAACCAGCGCCTTCACCTTCACGTTTGCTGTAAGAGCCAAACGAATATAAATCGATATCGTTTGTTAATTGATAACCTGCATTATAAAAAACCGATAGGTCTTCTACATCCCCATTACCAAAGTTATGGTTATAACGGTTAACTGTAAACTCGCGGGGGTCGAGCGAGCCATCTTCTAATCGGTCGTAGTTTTCGCGTTGATCGTAATCGGCACGGTTAGTTGAGTGGCGGTCGCGGTATTCAGTCGAAATGTTTAAAAAGCCATTATCACCAAGCTCTAAACCAATATTACCTTGCAAAGTGAGCGTTTGCCCATCGGTTAAAGAGCGATCGCCGCCTTCGGTAAATGCTAGGTTGCCATCGCTACCCTCAGATACCGATTCAAGCTGAGGCACACCATCCATCTCGGTGATATTAGCCCCATAAATAGCAGCAAGGGAGCCGCCGCTGCTTGCGCTTTTAAGTACAATATTAATCACACCCGCTATAGCATCAGAGCCGTATTGCGCCGCAGCGCCATCACGTAAAACTTCAATGCGTTCAATAGCATTAGCTGGTATTGCATTTAAATCTACAGAAGATGAGCCACGGCCCGTTGAACCATTTAAATTAAGCAGTGCGCTACTATGACGACGCTTCCCATTAACCAGCACTAAGGTATGATCGGGTGCTAAACCACGTAGTTGTGCAGGGCGTACATGGTCGCTGCCATCGGTAAGCGATGCCTGTGGAAAGTTAAAACTTGGTAACAAATTGCTCAGTAGCGCGTTTGTTTCAGTAAGGCCTGAACTGGTAAGCGCCTCAGCGCCAATAATATCAATAGGTACGGCGCTGTCTTCAACTGTGCGCCCTAAACGGCGTGAGCCTATAACGCTAATTTGCTCTATATCTTCTTGTGCTTGAGGTGTTTGCTGTGCCGCGTGTGCACTAAACGCACCAAATAGCGAAAGCGATGCACCCACAGCCACTGCTGTACTCACTTTTAAGTTATTTAACCTAAACGGTAGGCTTTTATTCATGTTGTTAATCCTCATCTGATCACCCATTGATTTAAAAATTTTTGTTTTTACAGCCGCTACTTTTTAATGGAGCTGCTTTGAGAACATAAACCGCATTAACAAAATGAGTCAATTGAATAACATTCAATTAAAATTAAAGGATATATAGTTACAAGGTTTAATTAATAAAACTAAATGAGGTAAAAGCTATAAATAGGCTAGGTTTTGTAAGTAACTGATGGAGCTTAAAATAATTGGCAATAATGAGGTTTACTTTTAGTTAACAGGTAAGAGCAGTGTGTACGCCTTTAATAACGGCTGTTACTCAGTGTTTTTTTAAATTAAGTGTATAACCCACCTTTTATATGTTAAATAAATTAACATATAAAGAGCAGATTATTTAAGCTGGAATTTGTATAGCGTTTAAAAAGGTTGCGAGTGATTTTTATAATAAAATAATATAAAAATTAAAATTTTATTTTACCGGTAAGTATATCTTTAAACATGACCCAATCTCCCCATAAGCTATAAAGGGGGTGCTTAAAAGTGGCGGGGCGGTTTTTTTCAAAAAAGAAATGCCCAATCCAAGCAAATCCGTAGCCAATAATCGGTAATAACCACAGCAAGCTATATTGCTGCTTGATTAATGCAATAAAGATGACAGCAAGTACCAGCGTGCTGCCAATAAAGTGAAGTCTTCTGCAGGTTACATTGCGGTGCTCTTTTAAGTAATACGGGTAAAACGCTTTAAAGGAGTTAAAAGTGTGTGGTGTGTTCATAGTCAATGCTCTTATTTTTATAGTTTATTAAATATACAAGGACCTGCTAGATTTTGCAGGAAAAATTTTTGCAAACAAGAGGTTATTTAACTGCGGCGCAAGGTTTGTAACCGAGTGGACTCGATAACGGCTTTTGCTCACGCCTATTTATTTGCAATAACCCCTTACACAGGCTCTTCCTTTAACCAAACGCTTAGCAGGATGTGCTCTTGGCTTTTTATTGTACTGGTGAGAATAAACGCTGATAGGTTTTATAGGCGTACTCATCGCTCATGCCGCTTAGGTAGTCGCATATTATGCGCATCCCTTGGTTTTGTTTTTCAGCGTCTAGATAAAGCGCTTGCGTTGTTTCGGGTAATAAACGCAGAGGGTCACTGGCAAAAGCGGTAAATAATTCAATCAGTAAGTTTTGACCTTTAAACTCTATTTGCTGCATTTCAGGGTCGCGTATTAAGCGATTAAATACAAAATGCTTGAGTATTTGTAAAACGTGCTCGTACTGTGGGTCTAGCTTTGCAGTGTACTTTAAAATAGGGCACTCAAAATCACCATGCTGAACATCTAAATGAATATGAATAATAAACATATTTACCAGCTCGCCAATGGCGTCTTTACGCTCAAAATCGTTTTTTGAAAATAAGCGTTGGGTAAGCGAGTCTAATTTAGTGTTTAACCAATCGTAATTAAGCGCGTTTAAGTGGGGTAATGCGTGTGTTTGCCAATCATCTAGTGTGAGCACTTTAGTGGCTATGGCATCTTCTAGGTCGTGCACTGCATATGCTATGTCATCGGCATGTTCCATTATGGCGCTATCTAACGATTTATAACGGGTTTTTGCACGGTACTGATCTATTGGTGCATGGCTAGTTAATAGCGCTTTGTCGTTGTCGCTTAAAGGGGCAATGATCCATTTAAATATTTGTGCATCGTCTTTGTATAAGCCTTTAGCGGGGCGCCAATCATCTGCTTTTATAAATGAGCGTGTGTTATTTACCTTCGGAATGGTGTGCCATAAATCGTCTATAAATGCGGGATATTTAATAAAGCCAAGCAACGTGCGGCGCGTTAGGTTCATGCCGTGGCCGTTAGAGTAAGGCTCAAGTTTAGCGACTATACGCAATGTTTGTGCGTTGCCTTCAAATCCACCGTGCTCACGCATCATATAATTTAAGGCAATTTCGCCGCCATGGCCAAACGGGGGATGGCCTATATCGTGGGCTAAACATAAGGTTTCTAATAAACCGGTAGAGGGGAAGTGTTCAAAATCGCTGTGCTGTGCTTTTAAATGCCGTAATATGCCGGTACCAATTTGCGATACCTCCAAAGAATGCGTTAAGCGTGTGCGATAAAAGTCGTTTAAGCCTATCCCCATAATTTGGGTTTTTGCTTGTAAGCGCCTAAAAGCTGCGGCATGAATTATACGAGAGCGGTCTACCTGCCAGGGGGAGCGATTATCGTTAGGACGATTTTTATACTGTTCTATTATTCGGCTTTGCCATTGCTTATCCATACTGCTTACTCACAAAACATTGTTATACACGGTATAAGCTCAGTATACCCATGCCCTAATAAATTGCGAATGAACAAGTACATAACCTGAGCTGGTGGATAATATATTTATCGCAAGCAGCCACTTTAGCATTTTTTAGCAAAGCGCGGCCCTTAAAGGGTTACACACAGGGAGTTATTCGCGTTTATATAGTGGCTTAGGTATAATGGGGTTTCGTATGTGTGTGTATTACCCATGCATAATTGTTGTTTGAAAGAGAGACTACATGCTAAAAACCATTTTAAAGCTGTTACTAAGCGTATTTTTTTTATGGGCGCTTGCATATCCGTTTATGCAAAGTAATGAGCAAGAGGTTGAAGAACAAACCACAGGTGAACAACCTAAAACAGTAAAGAAAAAAGAAAAACCCCTGCACAATGTTACCTTACCTAAATTTTCTGAATTTGCTGATGTAAAAGAGAAAAAACAGGCATTTTTTGATTTTATTCGCCCACATGTTGAGGCTGAAAATAAAAAAATATTACAGCAACGCGCTAAGTTAGAAATTGCGCGTATGATGCTTGAATACAACGAACCGCTCGAGAAAAAACAACAGCGCGACATCGTTAATATTTTAAAAGCCTATGGCTTACCTGAAACAGTAAACACTCTAATTTTAAGCCAAGCGCTGCGCCGTGTTGATATTATTCCTAAAGAGCTTGCGCTAATGCAAGCGGCGAATGAGTCGGCGTGGGGTACATCGCGCTTTGCACGCATAGGGCTTAACTTTTTTGGCCAATGGTGTTATTCAAAAGGGTGCGGTATGGTGCCAAGACGCCGCAATAGTGGAGCGGCGCACGAAGTTGCTGCATTTAAGTCGGTACGCGCAGCAGTAAGCTCGTATTTTAGAAATATAAACACGCATAATGCCTACAAAGATTTACGCCTGATACGCGAAGATTTACGACAACAGCAAAAGCCCATTGCAGCAACGGCACTAACGCATGGTTTAATGTCGTACTCAGAGCGCGGCGAGGCCTACATAGAAGAGCTAAACACCATGATTAACCAAAACAGAGCTTACTTTGATGAATAAAAAACGACTCATAAATATTAACGCCATACTCATTTTATTAAGTTTGGCGGCAAGTACCGTCAATGCCAAAGAGTTTGTTATGTCGTACGATGGCTTTTACGATAGATTAAAAGTGGTTAACAAGGGCGACTTTCAGTATGCACGGGTTAACTTTTACATTAGCGATATTGCCACAAACGAGGCATGTGCTATTAAAAGCGGCACAATTTTAACTGAAAATAACGAATACCCGCTCAACTTTACCGATAAAGCACAGTTACTTTTACCGTTTGATAAGCAGCTCGATACGGATAAAGCCGTTATTGTTGTAGAGCCACAAAACCCTGATCACGATTGTCAGTTAAAACTGCAAATTGAGGCCAGCGAATTTGAAGGGCTTAGCTTAACTAAAGATTCGTTGTACACAATTAATAACGAGTTAGATGAACTTTTAACCGATTTATCGGGCTTTTTTGTTAGTAAGCTTATGTGGTTTTTATTGCCTGAGCAAAAAGGCGTTGCTGTAACATTTAAAGAGCCTGTGACCTTTAATAACCCACATATACAGTGCGAAAAATCAATCTGCTACTTTGCAGTACAGGATAACTGGGAAGATGATGTAAATCTGCTTGGTGATATAGAAAACGTAGTTAAAGTAACCCCGTGGATAGCAAAATAAGTTACTGGGGTTTAATAAAAAACGGCGCTTAATATAGCGCCGTTTTTTTATGCGTTATTTTGGCAGTGTTTGGGTTGAATCACGTTTTATAAGGGTGGGTTCAAACACGCGGTTTATGTGTAAGTTTTTATACTGATACACATCTTGTAGCACCATTTTTGCAGCCATTTCACCCATTTCTTCTACTGGGTTATCTATGGTGGTAAGTGTAGGGTAGAGGTAATTGGCAAATATAACGTTATCAAAGCCAATAACAGACAAATCGTTTGGTAAATTAAAGCCATGCTCTCGGGCGTATTTCATAGCACCTGATGCCATTTCATCGTTGGCACACACTAAAGCACTAAACGGAATACGTGTATTGAGAAGTTTTTCAAGGCCTTTGCTGCCGCCAATTTCGTTAAAATCACCTTCGTAAAACAGCGCCTCATTAAAGGGGATGTTTTTTTCGTGCAACGCTTTTTTATGTCCTTTTAAACGGTTTCTGGCATCGGCTTTAACTTGCGGCCCCGCGATATAAGCTATATTTGTGTGGCCTTGTTCAACAATAGATTTACTGGCTAAGTAGCCGCCGAGTTCGTTATCTAGGCTAATGCAGTTACTTTCAAGTGAATGTACGTATCGGTTAATAAGGTAAATAGGGGTTTTACCTTTACTTAGCTCAATTAGGTAGTCATCACTGACTGACTCTACATGTAAAATTAGCGCATCGCATTTGCGGCTAATTAAAAATTCAATGCCGTCTTTTTCTTTATCGTCTTCACTGTGACCGGTGGTAATAATAACGTGCTTACCCGCAGCGCGCAGGGCTGACTCGATGCCCGCCATCATTTGAGCAAAGAAAGGACCATGAAGCTCTGAGACCAAAATACCCACGCTGTTGGTTCTGTTAGAGGCAAGCGATTGCGCAATAGAGTTGGGCTTATAGCCCAGCTGCTGCATTGCATCGAGTACTTTTTTAGTGGTTTTTTCACTTACGCGGGTGTTTTTATTCATTACCCGTGACACTGTAGCTAACGATACGCCAGCAAGCTCCGACACTTCATAAATTGTGGCCATGTTATTGTTAACTCACTTATATCCTTTATTTTGGCGGGCAAATAATACCGTACCCACCAAATGTTAACTAGCACTAGTTTTTAGCGATGCCTGTATAGAGGCTAACTGTGCGTTATTGAGCGTGTATTTACGCATAATAAATGCAACAAACAAAGAACCAAACGCCGGTATAATAGTAAACGATAATAAAATACCCTGTTGCGTATCAAGGCTCTGCATTGTTTGCGCTTGGTAATTATAAAAAGAGAGAAGCCAGCCTGCAATTGCACCGCCTAACGCCACACCCATTTTTATAAAAAATATAACGCCCGAATATACTAGGCCAGTAATTCTTACCCCAGTTTTGTGGTGCCCGTAGTCTATGGTGTCGGCCATTTTTGCCCACAGTAGCGGGGTGGCCATATCTAAAAAAAACTTCCACAAAATAAAGGCGGCAAATGCCAAGGTAATATTATCAGGGGAGATAAAATAGCTCGCAATACATATGCCCGCAGCGATTAACTGCAAACTAATATAGGCTTTTATTTTACAAAATCGCTTAGCCAACGGCTGAGCACACGCACACCCAACCATACTGGCAACCACTCCTAGGGTCATAAAGGAGGTAATTAAATTTTCTTGCCCTAAATAGTATTTAACGTAATAAACACCTAAGGTTAAACGTAATACTTGGCCAGTGAGTAAAAATAGCGCGGCAGCGCACAGGACTCGCCATTGATCGTTTTTAATCAAGGTGTTTAAACTTTTAAACAACGACAGGTTTTGCTCAGGCGGTTGCTCTACGCGCTCTTTGGTACCAAAAAAACACAGTAAAAATAACACTAAGCCAAGCAAGCTCATTGCTGTCATGGTGTATTGGTAGCCTTTGGCATTATCGCCTTGGCCAAAGTATTCAACCATTGGCATTGTACAGCCCGCAACAATAACGCCGCCTAACATACCAAACACAAAACGATACGATTGCACGCTAACACGCTCTTTTACATCGTTAGTGAGCACGCCACCTAATGCGCAATAAGGAATATTTATGGCGGTATACGCCACCATAAGCAAGGTGTAGGTAGTAAAGGCGTAAATAATTTTATCAGTGCCTTCAAGCTCTGGCGTGGTAAAAGCTAAAATACTAATAAGCGCAAAGGGCAGGGCAAGCCACAATAAATAGGGCCTAAAATGGCCAAAGCGCGACTGGGTTTTATCGGCTAAGTTGCCCATCACTGGGTCGGTGATGGCATCAAACAATCTAACCACTAAAAACATGGAGCCTACCACCGCAGGAGAAAGCCCTACTACATCTGTGTAGTAAAGCATTAAAAACATCATAACTGTTTGAAAAATAATATTACTTGCCGTATCGCCAAGGCCATAGGCTATTTTTTCTTTTACACTTATCATGATGTTAGGTTCTCGCTTTTTGATTTTTATTTATGCGATTAATCGAATAGCTTTTATTGGCTATTTGCGGCTTTGTATCAAGCTTTTATAAGCTTGGCCACTGGCTTTTATAGTACGTTGCTGAGTTTTATAATCAACGTAAACAATACCAAAGCGTTTTAAATAGCCCTCAGCCCATTCAAAATTATCCATTAAGCTCCACGCAAAGTAACCAATAATATTAACCCCTTGGGCTGTGGCATCGTGAACGGCATTTAAGTGGCTATGATAATAGTTTACGCGATCTACATCGTTTACCTCGCCATTTTTTATGGTGTCGGGCATAGCCGCGCCGTTCTCGGTTATATAAATAGGCGGTAAGGTGTAGGTGTTGTTAAGCGTTACAAGTAAATCGCTAAACGACTGCGGGTAAATTTCCCAGCCCATGTCGGTTAAAGGGCCTTGTGGAGCAAGTGGCTCGTATATATCGCTAGGGTGCGCTTTGTATACTTGGCGCGTATAAAAATTAATGCCTAAGTAATCAATAGATTGTGAAATTATGTCCATATCGCCTGGGTGGATTTCAGGCTGCTGATTGCTAGGAAGCTGTTTTATAATTTCTGGGTATTGGCCATCCATTATTGGTTTCATATACCATTGATTTAAATAATCATCGGCGTAACGAGCTGCGTTTATATCCTCTGCTGACTGCGTTAAGGGGTAGCAAGGTGTAAAATTAAGCACAATACCATTTTGAGTATTAGGCGAGGTTTGCTTTAA
>NZ_DCYU01000131.1:0-3267 GCF_002331165.1 Pseudoalteromonas sp. UBA2102 | reverse complement strand
TGCGTAGCTAATGGTTGGTAAAGTACAGGCACTTACAAGTAAAAGTTTTTTTAAAAGTTGCATCATCAGGCCTTTTTAATTTTTGCTAAAAAATCTTTATGAGTGGGTAATTGATCTACCGTTGAGGTAATAAGCGTTTTTAGTGTTGAGAATAAATCGTTTAGTTGTTCACTACTGAGTGAGTCAACAATGCTGTTGTAATCTTCGGGGATAAGTCCTTGCCCAATAAACACCTGTTGCCAGGCAACTTCGGCAAATAATTCGTCGTTTTCGCGCACTACTTTGCCGGTTTGCTTGAATAATTTGAGCTTATGGGCCAATGAGTCAGGAATGTCCATTTGCTTACATTGTCGCCAAAATGGGGAGTCTTCTCGCGCTGTTAGTGTGTAATGCAATATTATAAAATCACGAATGTGCTCTATTTCTATCACGCTTTGCTTATTAAATTCAGTAACTAAAGCATCGCTTATGCCATTGTGTGGAAACAGCTTTATTAAACGGGTTACGGCACTTTGTATTAAATGAATACTGGTAGACTCTAGCGGCTCTAAAAAGCCACTGGCAAGGCCAACCGATACCACGTTTTTATGCCATTGTTTTAAACGTCGTCCTGTTTTAAATTTAATTACCCGCGGCTCAGTCATTGGCTCAGCAGGTAAATTATTTAATAATAACTGCGTTGCCGCATCGTCAGATAAATAACGACTACAGTACACCAAGCCATTTCCTATTCGGCTTTGCAGCGGTATTTGCCACTGCCAGCCTGCGCTGTGTGCAATTGAACGCGTATAAGGTTTTAGCTCGCTAGTACCTTGAGACTGCACCGCCACGGCGCTATCACACGGTAAATAATGAGACCAATCGACAAAACCTGTGTTAAGGGTTTGCTCTATGAGTAAGGCGCGCTGGCCTGTAGCGTCTATAAAAAGGTCGCCATTTATCTGCTGTGTGTTACCAAGGGTTAATGATTTTATATTCCCTGATAGAGGGCATTGTTCTACCTGCTCTATTTTGGCATCAATATGCTCAACACCGCGTGATGTTGCGAGCTTTTTTAAAAACTCAGCATATAACGTTGCGTCAAAATGATACGCATAACTCAAGCCAGGCAATTGTGTATTAGGTAGGGTATTTAAGGGTGCAAATTTATGCTGTTTAGCCGCTTGGTAGTTAAGAGAAAAATCCCATAAGCTTTCTTCTGCACCGCTAATATGCCCTTTTACCCAAAAATTGTAAAAATCGCAAAAGGGGAAGTCTTTTCCAAATGAGCCAAAAGCATGCATGTAGCTATGAGAGGGGGTTTTCCAATTTTCGAACTCAATTCCTAATTTTATAGATGCATTTGTAGCGTTTATAAAATCTTGCTCGTTTATACCCAGTGCATTGTTAAGTTGAATAATAGGCGGAATTGTTGCTTCACCCACGCCTATAGTGCCAATAGTACTTGACTCAATAAGGGTTATTTTAATTACTTTACCTAACACTTTATTAAGCAAGGCGGCTGTTATCCACCCTGCCGTGCCCCCGCCTGCGATTACGACGTGTTTTATTGGTTTCATATTATTGTCCACGTTTACAGTTTAAAGCTTTGTTAAGTTTGATAAAATTTAGATAAAGTAGCTATAAAAAAGCCCTTGTAAAACAAATTACAAGGGCTCCTACACACAACCTTTATTATAGCTTGTAGCTAAAGCCTAACAAGTAAGTACGTCCGTAATCTTGGTAGTCACGAACTTGTAGCGCGTTATCGCCAGAAAGCGATGTAAACGGCTCTTCTGTTAAGTTTTGAACTTGGAACTGAATTGATAACCCTTCAAGGCTTTCAACACCGGCCTCACTAAAGTCGTAGCCAGCTTGAATGTCCCAAATTGTTTCGCCTAGGATATCCACTTGCTCGGTATCAAAACCTAGCCCGTATACATCACCTTTAAAGGCACTACGTTTACGCATGCTGGTACGCAGTTGAATACCATTCATTTCGTAGTAAACCGTTAAGCTCTGAATTTTGTCAGACAGACCCGGTAGCTCGTACTCATTACCGTTTTGATCTTCAATATCAGACTCAATACCGGTATGGCTTGCAATTAAACCAAAGCCTTCAAGTGATGGGTGGAAAATTTTAAATGGTAACGCTAGAGATAGCTCGTAACCGTATAGGTCGCCGCCACCGCCATTTACTTTACCACTGCCAGTACCTTCAGATGTAGCTGGGATTTCTCCATTAGATGGATCTGCAACACCCGACATATCAATTGCGTAAGTACCGTCAAAAATCCACTGCGTTAAGTCTTTATAGAAAAATGCAGCAGAGAAGTAACCTTCATCACTAAAGTAGTTTTCATAAGATAAATCGTAGCCTGTTGCTTCTTTAGGTTCTAAATTAGGGTTACCACCGGATACAGACCAGTAGTTACCATTTTCATCCTGTGTAGTATTGTAAGATGCGTCAATAGATGCATTCATTTCGTCTAAACGTGCACGAGAGATTGTTTTAGCCGCACCAAAGCGAACTGTTTGTTGCTCATCAATCGCAAGTGATAAGTTTAAGCTTGGTAATACGTGTGAGTAATCGTGGCTAATATTGGTAGGTGATGCCACCACAATATCATCAACAGTGTTAAATGCATTACCCTGCGATGACTGGTCGGTATGAACATAACGTACACCCACATTACCTGTAAGTGCTAAGCCGCTTACTTCGGCATTAATATTAGCCTGTGCAAATACTGAGGTAATTTCTTCTTTTACCGTCCACGATTTTGTTAAATGGCTCGTATTCGTTAAGCTTTCATCTAACAAGCTGTAGTAACCGTCATTTACTAACCCATTAACATCGTAAGCAATCATGTCACCCATGCCAATAAAGCCTAGATCAACGCTACCCATGCGATATTGCTCTGGCACAGCTAGCATGCCAGGATTATCAAGCGAAAAGCCAGATAACGTCATAAAGAAACCTTGCGAATCTTTTGTTTTTTCACGCTCTTTATAAGACATACCAAACTCAATTGAGCTGAAGTATTCGTTTTCTAATACTTTTGATGCAGCTAGCTTTAACGTAGACAGCTCATCTTCAATTGTAGGTGCATTAATGAAACCATCTTGCGCTTGGTTTTCATACTCGGTGCCCGTTAAGCCATATTTATCATTTAAAGCAGAGCTTGCACCCCATGATAAAGGACCACCTAATTGCATTAAGCTGTAATCGCTGTAATCTAAATCGTGAGTAAACGTAGCACCTGTATTACCACCGTTAAATGTGTAACC
>NZ_DCYU01000146.1:40234-63004 GCF_002331165.1 Pseudoalteromonas sp. UBA2102 | reverse complement strand
GGTTTTTACTTAGCCCACTAGGTTACAAACCTCGCGCCGCGATTTAATCGCCCCTAGATTGAACAAATTTCAATCCGCAAAAATCAACACGCCCTCAGTTTGGCTGATTCTACAGACACCAAGCCATCGTTTTTACCTTTAAAATAATGCTGTGTCAGGGGGGATGCTTTAGTACCGGCTATTACGCCTAAATCAATGTCCAGCTCATTTATGGTGTTGCCCAAACTCTTACTGCCTGTAATTAGAGATTGGCTTACACCGCCGGCTATATGCATTAACCATGAACCATTTAAATGATTAGCTAATTCGCTGCCTTTGTTAGGCGTACCAATTAACACGACATTTCCAAGTGTATTACCATTAAATACCCGAGGGTTATTTTGCAAGTAGGCTCTAATAACTAAGCCACCTAGGGAGTGGCCGACAAAATGTACTTTACTCGCATTAGCAATACATGCATTAATTTGTGTGGTTGTTTGCGTAAATACAGCCTCAACACTTTGCCCTAAAGAGGCGTAATTTAGGCTGCATACTTTATAATGAGCACGTTTAAGCTGTTGGGCAAAATATCGCATTGCCCAATCGCTTCTGCCTAATCCATGGGCAAGTACTACCAGCTCATCATTAGGTTTATACTGTACAGGGGGATTATTGGTACTTTTACAGCCGGTTAGGAAAAGTAAAAGTATTAGGCCGATTACTAATGGTTTTTCATTACTTTTACACCCTACATACGCTCGCTATTAGCAATTATATTGTCCATTTAAAAGCAGTGTGCTGCTCAGTAACCGCCCATAATTTGCTTAGCACAGGCTGATCTAAAGCAAACGGCTCAAGTTTGCATATTCCTACGGGGCCGCTCCAATTCCATCTTCCTGATGGGCCATAATACGCACGTTGTTTTAGGTTATGCTCGGTGGCACACATAACCTCAGGGTATGCACCTTGCTCTGCCGATTGCGCTAAGCCCATTTTTACTATTAGTGACCAGGTAAATCGGGTTGCAAAGTTAACATTATCGCCAATAAGAGAGGTATTAGCTGCACCTGGGTGACACACAAACACCTGCACATTTTTATTGGCGGCGGCTATTTTATTTTGCAGCTCATAAGCAAACATCATTTGTGCAAGTTTACTGTGGCAGTAGGTCTTATTTGGGTGGTAGTTTTTATTCCAATTCATGTCATCAAATTGAATCGTTTTAAGCCCCATTTTGTAGCCTTCACTGGCCACTACGACAATACGCCCGCTAGATTGCTCTATTTTATTAAATAGCAAACCACACAGTAAAAAGTGCCCATAGTGGTTAACCCCTAACTGACTTTCAAAGCCGTCTTTAGTAAATTGCTGAGTCGCGACCTGCGCAATAGCGCCGTTACAAATAAGTGCATCTATGTGTGGCACAGCTTGTAATACCTCGTTGGCTGCATGGCGTACTGATGCAAGCTCTGCTAGGTCCATTTTTATAAAGCTCACATCGGTACTATTGCCAAACTCCTGTTTTAACTTAGCAATAGCTTCATCTGATTTTAAAGGGTTACGATTGAGCATAACTACTTTTGCGCCTTTAGCGAGTAATAGTCGGGTTGCTTCAAAGCCTGCGCCTGTATTTGCTCCCGTTATTAGATAGCATTTACCAACTAAAGAACTGAGTTGGTCGGGAGTCCAGCCAGAAGGGCCAAATGGGTTAGTTGCGCTCATTAGTTAAATTCCTATCAATAGTTAAGTATAAATATGCAGTACAGGGCTATGCATATTGCTCTAAAGTGCTTGTTAGGTAATATAACTCTCGCCACCAGGTGTAACTAGGCGATATCCTCTTTAAAATATGCCTATTTGTATCGCTGCATTGAGAATGTGTATTTACGGTGCTAGATTGGATTTATTCTATATTTAAAAGGTATGGGTGAATGAGCAAACACCACATTAAGCAACTTATACAAAATAGCCTGTCTTTTAACGATGTAAACAACGATGAAAATTATACCCAAGGGCTAATAGAAACGGGTATTAAAGGTGTTCAGTTGTTTAAAGTAACGCATGCTATGCGCTGTGCACCTGCGGTATACGAGCCGTGTATTGTTGCTATAGTCAGTGGCACTAAAGAAGCCATACTCGATGGTAAGCATTTTATATACGATGAAAATAATTATATGTGCTGCCCTATGTCTATGCCGGTAGAAGCGGGTACACCCACGGCTTCACCTGAGAACCCCTTGCTAGGCGTTATTGTATCGCTAGATACAAAAGTGATGACCGAATTATCTATTACCATGGCTGCACAAGGTGTAAAAAAACACGCATCAGGGGCCAAAACGCAAGGGCTTACACTCGCAGCATGGGATGACTCATTTACCGATTCATTACTAAGATTGCTGCAACTTGTAGGCAACCCTGTAGATATTGCGGTTTTAGGTGAAGGGCGACTGCGAGAATTATATTACGCCATATTAAACGGACAGGCAGGTAGTAGTGTGCACCAAGCCTTTGGCGTAGGAAACGACATAGCACGCTCAATTGATTATTTGGCATCTCGATTAGATGAAACCATAACCATAGACGATATGGCAGCAAAAATTGGCGTAAGTAGGGCAGTTTTGCATCGAAAATTTAAGGATGCGACCAGTATGTCGCCGATTCAATTTGTTAAATCTATGCGCTTAAATACCGCTGCGATGAAAATTGCAGCGGGTATGAACGTAAGTTCGGCGGCCATGTCGGTAGGCTATGTTAGCTCATCACAATTTAGCCGAGAATTTAAACGCATGTATGGGCAATCGCCAAAGCAGTGGAGCCAAGCAAAAGAGTTACCTCAGGAGCTTGTTGAGCAATCGATTGCTCAAACAGTTGATCAAACAACCAGCCTGAGGGATTGATCATGGATAATATAGTCATTTTTAGGGTTGTTGGTGCGGTATTAATTATTTTTGGCATAGTGTTAGCTGCCAACCCTGAGCTGATAAGCAATAAGCCAGTTCCTAATGATATTTTTAAGGCCGTAGAGCGCAGAATTTGGTGGGGGTTATTTATTGGTTTTGGCTTATTGCTGCAATTTCATCATCAGCTTGTACCTTGGCAAGCTAGCATAGCGGCAACACTGTCATCGTTACTCGTAGGACTATTAATTGCAAGGCTTATTGGCATTATGTTAGATGGCTCGGTAGCAAAACAGTGGCTAAATGTGGGTATTGAAATAGTGATATTGGCGCCTCTAATTTGGTGGTATTTAAAAGTACGCACTTAGTATCAGAGTTAAACCGCTATAAATCTTAGTATTGCCTTAGAGTGTAACGCTTAATACCTTTAAGGCATGATAAGCAAACAAAGGCGTTTACCCATGAGCCTTACTTTGAGTTAGCGCCATTTCTTCAGACCAAGGTACATAGAGTGCAGGAGTTAAGTTTTTATTATCGGCCAAAATTACTTTCGCGATTGGCCGTCCGAAATATTCAGCTGGCTCAAATGAGCAAATATCTTTTAGATTAATTGAAATATAACAATTTGCTTTTTTGATTAATAAAGCTGATTCATCCATACGTGCATGAACTGTTATTTGTAAGTTCATGTAAGGAACCATCGATACTATGTGTTCACCTAAGTGAAATCTTTCTCGCTGTATCTCATCTCCTATTGCTTTTAAATAGTTAATATATGCTTTCCAACGCTTTAAAATTAATAAGGTTAAAAATGAAATAAAACAAATTAGGCTTAAAAGAATCGAATGAAATACAGAAAATTGACCCAAATAATAAAATGCACCCGCCAGTATAAGTACAACAGCTAAATTTAATAATGACCACTTATTTGGCTGAAATTTTGAATGATTACTTTGCAAAATACATCCTTGAAGTTATGTGGTTTCTTACAGCGCTAACGCAGAAACCTCCTTAAATTATTATTCACTATTAATAGCAGATTGTATGTTTTTTTACCACCTTTAGCCTGAGTCATATTCGATAACCAGAGATACAATAATATTAACTATTGCTATATTAAAAAAATCTTTTAACTAGGAGTCCCTTTTTAATAGCAAAGCAGAAAAAGAGCTAACTCCTCGCTTTGCTCTTTTACTTAGCTTATTACTCCCTCAGATAATTATTTTTTAAATAGTTGTGATTATTTCAGCGATACTGCGAATAACTAGATAAGACGACTATGTGAGTACTATCGTGCAGCTAAAATGATTATATAAATGTGTACAGGCTATGTTGCATTAGCCAAAGCGCCGCACTTTATTACTTTTAAAAACAGATGCATTAGCACTTAAACACAATAAAACTGCGATGAAAAAATACGTGATGAGATTAATTTAGATGATGGATTTATGCGTAAATGAACACCAATAAAAAAGCACTGTTTGCTCAAACAATGGAGCAGCATAAAGGCATTATTTATAAAATAGTTAACTCGTACTGTCAAAACCAACACGACAGGCAAGACCTAGCGCAAGAAATACTCACCACAATGTGGCTTGCTTATGAAAATTACGACAAAGACTATAAGTTTTCTACGTGGATGTACCGAATAGCACTGAATGTGGCGATTTCATATTACCGCAAAGACAGTAAACGAGAAGATAAAGCCAATGAAAGTGAGCAGTGCATTGTGCACATAGCCGACCTCTCAGCGCACAATGATAAAAGCGAAGAGGTTAAGCAGCTTTATGAATTTATAGCAAAGCTCGATAAGTTAAATAAAGCCATAGTATTGCTGTATTTAGAAGGCGAACCCCATCAAAGCATAGCGACGAGTTTAGGCATAAGTAAAACCAACGTCGCTACGCGAATTGGCCGCATTAAAGAAACACTAAAAAATCAATTTGAAAAACAGGGGGCTTAATATGAATTTAGATAACATTAAAAACACATGGCAGCAGCAAAATAGTGTTAACGAATCGGCCATTACAATAAACCAATCACTGCTGAGCGAAACAAAAGTGAATAAACAAATGAAAGAGCTTAATGCTATGAAGTGGGCACGTATTATTGAAAGCGCAGCCTTCTTTTTTATTATTGTTTTATTGGGGCAGTATATTGCAAATAACTTTAGTGTTTCAGCGCCTTCAATATCTGCGTTGATACTGAGTGTATTTTCCATTGCTGGCCTTGCAGGTAATATTGGCCAAATAGTGCATATTGCTAACATTGATTATGCAAAGCCAATTAGCCAACTACAAAAAGACGTTTACCGCCTTTGCTCACATAAATTACAACTAATTAAGTTGTTATTTATGTCTGCACCTTTTTATATGGCTTATGTTTTTATTGGCTTTGATGTGCTATTTGAAATTGACTTGTTTGCACACCTAGAGCAACACATGGTTTGGTTTTACAGCGTGTCATCGCTTCTACTTTTAATAATTACAAGCTGCGTATTAGCTAAACTAAACTACACAAATATTAAAGCGCCTTGGGTTAAACGCACCATTGCATTTATTGTCGGTGAGCGTTTAGTAAATATGGCGCAATTTATAAATAATATAGACTCGACAGACAGCTAATTAATTAGCTGTCTTACTTTAAAAATACCCAAAACAGAGTTATTCGAGGTTATTCTATTTTTTCTTTAAACTCACACAAGTCTTCAATAATACAGCTGCCGCATTTAGGCTTGCGTGCTACGCAGGTATAGCGTCCGTGTAGTATTAACCAGTGGTGTACGTCTACTTTAAATTCTTTAGGAACAACCTTTTCAAGTTTTTGCTCAACGGCGACTACATCTTTGCCCATAGCAAATTTTGTGCGGTTTGAAACACGAAAAATATGCGTGTCTACGGCAATGGTTGGCCAGCCGAAAGCTGTGTTGAGCACGACATTTGCGGTTTTTCGGCCAACACCGGGTAGGGCTTCTAGAGCTTCGCGGTTCTCGGGAACAATGCCGTTATGTTGATCAACCAATATTTGGCACATTTTGTACACGTTTGCGGCTTTTGAATTAAACAAGCCAATGGTTTTTATATAATCGCGAAGCGCATCGTGGCCAATATCTAAAATGGCTTGTGGCGTATTAGCAACCGGAAATAATTTACGGGTGGCTTTATTTACCCCTACATCGGTGGCTTGTGCAGAGAGCGTAACGGCTACTAGTAGCTCAAATGGGCTTGAATATTCAAGCTCGGTTTCTGGGTGTGGGTTATCATCGCGTAGGCGCGAGAGTATTTGGTGACGTTTTTCTTTATTCATGCAACTTAAAACGCATTAGCTAATAGCGTTAATGCGTTTTCCCCTTAAGTTAAGCTAGTAACACGTGCGCGTGGGCCTTTTTCGGCTTCTGGCGGCGTTACTTGTTTTGATTTTATTTGTGCGTCAATAACATTTTTTGCTGCTATTAGCAGCCCAAGCCCTAAAAAGGCGCCGGGTGGTAAAATAGCGAGTAAAAACTGGCTATCGAAACTAAATATTTCCAAGCGTAGGCTTTGTGCCCATGGCCCTAGAAGCAAATCGGCTCCATCAAATAATGTACCTTGGCCTATCAGTTCGCGCATTGCACCGAGTACTAACAGTACGGCCATAAAGCCTAAGCCCATCATTAGGCCGTCGAATGCAGACAGGTGAACAGGGTTTTTAGAGGCATATGCCTCTGCACGGCCAATAATGGCGCAGTTAGTTACTATTAGTGGAATAAATATGCCTAATGATTGATACAAGCCAAAGGTGTACGCATTCATAAGTAGCTGAACTATGGTCACAAAGCCTGCAATAATCATGACAAATACCGGAATACGAATGTCTTTAGGCACCCAATTACGCACAACTGAAACAGTAATATTAGAGCCTACTAAAACTAATAAAGTAGCTAACCCTAGGCCGAGCGCGTTGGTTACAGTTGATGTAACAGCTAAAAGCGGGCATAAACCGAGTAGCTGTACTAGCGCGGGGTTATTAGCCCATACGCCTTCTTTGTATAAGGTTTTTAACTCACTCATTGGGTTACCTCTTGGCAAGCATTAGGCTGTTTAAAAATGGCGTCAAAGTTAGTTTTTGCAAATAATACGGCATTTTTTACCGAGCCTACCACGGCGCGAGGGGTAATTGTTGCGCCGGTAAATTGGTCAAACTGGCCACCATCCTTTTTTACCGCCCAACGGGCATCGTCTTCACTTTGAACCGTTAAATCGTTAAATGTAGTGATCCACAGCGACTTTTTAACTTCTACTTTATCGCCTAAGCCGGGCGTCTCTTCGTGCTTAGTAGTACGAACGCCGGCAATGGTGCCATCAGCAAGTACGGCGGTTAATAAGTTAATATCGCCACTGTAACCACTAGGTGTTATGTGTCTTATTACAAGTGCAACAGGTTGCTGATTTTTATAAGCGCGGTAAATAACTTGCTCGGGGTAAGGACCCAGTTGTTCATCGCTCATAATTACGCAATTTGTATTGAGCTGATTATCGTAGCTGCTTGGGTTTAATACCTCTTGTAATTGTGAGGTTAGTTGCAAGCGTTCTTGCTCGGCAATCTTATCGGCGGTAAAGGCATCAATTGAGGCAACTAAGCCTGTTGTTATCAGTGCAAAGGCGGTTAATATCGCGCCATTTTTAGCCATTGATGAAATAATCATTTTACTGCTCCGTGGCCATAAGTGCGTGGTTGGGTGTAGTAATCAATCAGCGGTACGGCAATATTAATTAATAATACACTAAAGGCTACCGCATCAGGGAAGCCACCAAAGGTGCGAATTAAATACACCAACAAGCCAATTAACGCACCATAAATTAAGCGCCCTTTATTGGTGGTTGCAGCCGAAACAGGATCGGTGGCGATAAAAAATGCGCCCATCATGGTTGCGCCACTTAATAAATGAAATACCATACCCGGCTCGGTACCCGGCGCGGCAATATAGCCAATGGCACTGCACAGCGCTAGTGAGCCTATAAAGCTTACTGGAATATGCCCGTTTATAATGTTAGCTTTTAATAGGTATAAACCACCGGCTAAAAAGCTTAGGTTAACCCATAGCCAACCAAGCCCAGCCCATTGAGAAAAAATCGGTTTTTGCATGCTTTCGCTAACAGTTAGACCATGAGCTACATCGGTTTTAACTGTATCAAGCGGGGTGGCCATGGTGAGGCCATCAACGCCGGCACGGACTTGATCAACACTAAAGCCCAGAGCGGTAAAATCAGTAAATATAAGGCGTAATTGGTCAATAAAGCCAATTGGGGCATTAAGTAAATCGGTAACGGGTAACCAAGCGGTCATTTGCACCGGAAACGAGACTAAAAGTAGTACGTATGCGGCCATTGCTGGGTTAAATAAGTTAAACCCAAGCCCACCATAAAGTTGCTTTACAATCACAATGGCAAATAAACAGCCAATAATAATGACCCACCAAGGCGCCAGCGGCGGAATACTCAGTGCTAACAGCACACCAGTAAGCCAAGCACTACCATCACTCAATGCAGGCCAAACAGGGCGTTTACGCATTAACATAATGGCTGCTTCAAATACGCTTACAGCAACAAGTGCCAGTACTAACTGAATAAGTACGCCAGTCCCAAAAAATACCACTTGCGCTATTAGCCCAGGAATACACGCAGCAATTACGGTTAGCATTAATCGCGTTAACGACTTATGGCTATGGTTGTGCGGCGAACTGGCCATGGTTAATTTCATGACTGATCATTTCCTTCTTTTTGTAACTTTTTAGCTTTGGCGCGCGCTATTGCGGCGGCCACGGCGGCTTTTTTCTTCTCTGCTGCAGTTTGCTCAGAGGCCGTTTTCTCAGAGTTTGAACCGCTGCTGGTTTGTGGCTCATTGCTGTGTTCAGGTGCGCTGTGTTCACTTGCTGCTGATTGCTCTGCTTCTTTAGCGGCTTTTTTTGCTTTAGCACGGGCAATAGCAGCAGCTACGGCCGCTTTTTTGTCATCAGCAGGAGAGCGTGTTTGTGAGTTTTCAGGCTCAACTTCACCTGTTTGCTCAGCAGCACTTGGCTCATCTGATTGCTGGGATTGCGCAGCCGCTTTAGCGGCTTTTTTAGCTTTAGCACGCGCAATAGCTGCAGCTACCGCTGCTTTTTTATCATCTGCGGCCGCGGGGGCTTCATCGCTTTGTGGCTCTGCATTTTGCTCAGCTTGCGCCGCTTTTTTAGCTTTAGCACGCGCAATAGCAGCAGCTACCGCAGCTTTTTTGTCATCAGCTGGGGCGGGCGCTTCATCGCTTTGTGGCTCTGCACTTTGCTCAGCTTTCGCCGCTTTTTTAGTTTTAGCACGGGCAATGGCAGCAGCTACCGCAGCTTTTTTGTCATCAGCTGGGGCGGGCGCTTCATCGCTTTGTAGCTCAGCATTTTGCTCAGCTTGCGCCGCTTTTTTCGCTTTAGCACGGGCAATAGCAGCAGCTACCGCTGCTTTTTTATCATCAGGTGCGGCGGTTGCTTCATCGTTTTGTGGCTCTGCACTTTGCTCAGCTTGCGCCGCTTTTTTCGCTTTAGCGCGGGCAATAGCAGCAGCTACGGCTGACTTTTTATCATCAGGTGTTGGTGATGACTCGCCCTCGGCAGCTTTTTGTTCTTTATATTTACGTGCTTTTTCTTTACGTAGTGCACGCTCTTTAGCTACTTCACTGTTATCTGGCTCTAGCTCTTCACCTTGCTGTTTTTTTGCTTTGGCGCGGGCAATTGCAGCGGCTACAGCTGATTTTTCATCGCCATCCGATGATTTGCTCTTAACGCGGGCAAGGGCATCCGCTACTTTTTGCTTTTCATCTGATGTTTTTGCCGCTGGTTTACGTTTATGGCGGTTTTGACGTTCTTGTTGCTCGCGCTCTAGGCGTTCTTTACGGGCGTCAAAGCGCTCTTTTGCTCTATCGGCTTTAATTTTTTCGGCTTGCTGCTCTTTTATTTCTACTTTTGCTACGCGGTAATACTGCACCAATGGAATTTCGCTTGGGCATACATACGCACACGCGCCACATTCAATACAATCAAATAAGTTGTGCTCTTGTAATTTGTCGTATTCTTTTGATTTTGCAAACCATTGTAATTGCTGTGGTAATAACGAAGCAGGGCAGGCATCTGCACAGGCACTACAACGTATACAGGCTTTTTCAGGCCCAGGCTCAGCCAGCTCTTTATGATCGGGGGCTAAAATACAGTTGGTGGTTTTAATTACCCCAATACGCACAGTCGGTAAGGTAAAGCCCATCATCGGCCCGCCCATTACAACGCGCTGCTGGGGTACGGGTGAAAAACCTTGGCAATCAAGCAGGTGCTTAACTTCGGTGCCTAATAATGCCCATACATTACCTGCATTATGAATGGTGTTACCTGTTACTGTAACAACGCGCTCTATAAGCGGTTTACCTTCGTACACCGCTTGTTGCACAGCAAACAAAGTTCCTGTGTTGTGCACTAAAATACCAATATCGGCAGGAATACCGCCACTGGGTACTTCACGGTTTGTAAGTAATTTAATTAATTGTTTTTCGCCGCCCGATGGATAAACAGTAGGCACCGTTTGAATAACAATATTGGCGTTGTGCTCTGCGGCACTTTTCATAGCCGCTATGGCTTCGGGCTTATTATCTTCAATGCCAACAATACACAGTGTCGGGTTTAAAATTTGTTGCATTAGCTCAATGCCTTGCACTACTTGCTTGGCATGTTCACGCATTAACACATCGTCGGCTGTTATGTATGGTTCGCACTCAACAGCATTAACAATTAAAAACTCAATAGGTTGTTTTATATCGGCTTTTACATAAGTAGGAAAGCCTGCTCCACCCATACCACTTATACCTGCTTGATGAATTATATCGACTAATTCATCGTGGCTAAGCTCACTTGGGTTAGGTGTTGGGGTTAGTTCGCACCATTGATCTTTGCCATCAGGCTCAATAATAATACTTAGCTCAGGTAAAGCCGATGGATGCGCCGAAGGCATAGAAGCAATATCTGTTATGGTGCCAGAGCTGGGCGCATGTACAGGCACAGACCAATTCGCAACGGGCACGGTAAGTGCTTGGCCTTTTAATACCTGTTGGCCTTTTTCTACAATTAATTTTCCGTTAGCACCAATGTGCTGTTTAATTGGTACAACTAACTTATCAGGTAGAGGAAGCCTAGCAATACGCGCACTGTTAGAGAGTGTTTTTTGTTGTGGTGGATGCACGCCGCCCGGGAATGCCCAAACAGTGCCTTTTTTAATTTGTTCAAGTAACTTTTCCACTCAAACCTCTAATCTATTTGCGTGACAGGAATAGCATCAAGTTGCCATTTCCAGTTTTGTTTTGTTTCGGCTACAGGCAGCATATCAATGCAATCTACAGGGCAGGGCTCTACACATAAATCGCAGCCGGTACATTCTTCTATTAGTACAGTGTGCATTTGGCGTGTAGCACCAACAATGGCATCCACAGGGCATGCCTGAATACACTTAGTACAGCCTATGCACTCGTCTTCGCGAATATAGGCCACTGTTTTTATCGGCTCTGCTTGTTCGCCACCGGCAAGCGGTTTAGGCTCTACGCCCATTAAATCGGCCAGCTTTTTAACCGTTGCTTCACCGCCTGGTGGGCATTTATTAATTTCATCCCCGTTGGCGATTGCCTCAGCGTAGGGGCGACAGCCCGGATAGCCACACTGGCCACACTGGGTTTGCGGTAAAATGGTATCTATTTGCTCAACAATTGGGTCGCCTTCTACACGAAAGCGAATAGCTGCAAAGCCTAAAATAAGTCCAAAAACAAGCGCTAGCGAGCCAAGCGCTATCAAGGCATACATTAAGGTCATATTAAAACTTCACTAATCCGGTAAAACCCATAAACGCCATCGACATTAAGCCGGCGGTGATCATGGCTATTGAGGCGCCTTTAAACGGGGTAGGAACATCTGCAGCAGCAAGGCGTTCGCGCAGCGCTGCAAATAATACAAGTACTAATGAAAAGCCAACGGCTGCGCCAAAACCATACACGGCCGATTGTAAAAAGGTGTGATCTTCTTTTATATTAAGAAGCGCAACACCTAATACCGCACAGTTAGTGGTGATCAGCGGTAAAAATATACCCAGTAAACGGTATAGAGTCGGGCTAGTTTTACGCACAACCATTTCGGTAAATTGCACCACAACGGCAATCACTAAAATAAAGCTCATGGTGCGTAAAAATTCGATATCTAGCGGCGCTAAAATATATTGATTAACTAAATAGCTTGTAACAGAGGCAAGAGTAAGCACAAACGTGGTTGCTAAAGACATACCAATAGCGGTATCAAGCTTGCCTGATACACCCATAAATGGACATAAGCCTAAAAATTGTACTAATACAAAGTTATTAACTAGAACGGTTCCAATCAATAACAAGACATATTCTGTCATGTGTGCCTCGCGCTATTAAAATCCTGTGTATTATCCTTTTTTCTGCCCCGATAAACAACATATGCGAGTCGTTATCAGTTAAATAAACACAGTAAAATAATTAAGCGATCACAAAGCTGTAAAATTTATGTGATTTTAAAGTAAGCGAAAAATTAAACAGCTAAACGCAAAAAAGAGCACATGTGCTCTTTTTTACTTTAATTAAGGAGAGGTGCTAAATATCTTTAGGTTTTTCTATGTAATAACCTTGTACGCCGTCTAGGCAAAGCGTTTCTACTATGTGTTTTTCTTCTTGGCTTTCAACGCCCTCTGCAAACACACTCACACCAATGCGGTGGGCTAAATCAACCATTAGGCGCATAAAGTATTGATTGTTTTTATCATCTTCTAGGCCGCGGGTGTAACTTGCATCCATTTTAATAAAGTCTGGTTTTAAATCACGGAAAAACTTAAACGACGTTAGTCCTACACCAAAGCGTTCAACCGTTACGCGGGCACCTACGCGATGCACCATATCAATAAAACGTTTACTGGCTTTAATATTTTGCTGTAGGCCAAACTCACTTACTTCAAATACTAATTTAGAGGCTATATGCGTATCTTTTAATAAGCGGCGCTCTAACCAAATAACAAATTGATCGTTATGTGCACTTGAGGCGGTTACATTCAGGCCAAAAAACTTTTCAGAGAGGTTACGGCTTTTAATTTTTTCAAGTGATGAGTCAATAATTAAGCGGTCAATTTCTATGGCCATATCGAGTTTTTCAGCCATGGCTAAAAACGAGGCCGTAGGAAGCACTTGGTTATCTTCGGTTTTAAAGCGCACTTGTATCTCTGCATACGCCTTAATGCTTTTACCCAGCGGCATAATATTTTGCATTACTAAGTGAACACGTTTTGATTCAATCACTTCGTTAATCACTTTACGCCAGTTTTGGTTACCAAACCCTGCACTTACATTATTAACTAAATCGGTTTCGCGCTGCACATGCCATGCATTTACTTGCTTAGATTGCGCCATGCTCATTGCGTTATCGACAACCGATAATAGCTCACCCAGCGGTTTGCCTTTTTCGTAGCCCACAATACCTGTGTTAGCCACAGAGCTTAGCTCTTGGTTTTGTTGATATTGAGTAAAGCGCGATTGCAGGTTTTCACCAAAACGCTCTGCTTCTTTAAGTGGGGTATTAGGTAGTACAATGGCAAAGTCTGAGCTATTTAGCCTAAATACTTGGCTGCCGGTGTAAGTGCCGCTTATATGCTTAATTATATCCGCCACACCTTTAACGTAGTCATCACCTTTTTGGTAGCCACGGCTTTGGTTTATAGTTTGCAGCTCACTACAGCGTACAAGCGCTAACGAACCAAACGTACTGCGCTCACTGTTCTCGATGTGTTTTTCGTAATATTCAACAAACATATTACGGTTACCTAATTCAGTAATTACATCTTTATAGGCTTCTTGTTTGATACTTAGGGCAGCGTTTTGAATATCATCATTTTTATTTTTTAAAAAATGCGAAAGGCGATTAAAGCTCGGGACTAAATCTTTACCTAGCTTTTTCATTTTACTGGCATCAAGTGCGGTGTCTAAGTCGTCGCCAATTTGATTTTGGTTAATGTAAATGTCTATTACATCGGCAACGGTCATGCTGATATTTTTATTTAAGCTATGAAAAATAGACTTCATTAATATGATAGGAATAATCACTAAAAAGGCAGAAATAAATATAACTATAAATAAAGAGGTTTGTAGCTGCTGCGCTAAACGATCAATGTTGAGGGTAAATTCTACTTTTATATCTGCAGCGTCGTTAACGGCAAACTGTGGGCGAACAGAATTAAAGCTAGATTGAATAAATTCAGCAAACATGGGTAGCTGGGTAGGGGAGTTAACTGAAAATACCTCAGCCCCTTGGTAGTCTCTTAGTATAAAGCTTGAAAACGTTTTACCATCGCCAATCGCTTTTTTTATACTTTCAGGCGAAAGCTCATCACTAGTTAAGCTGTTAATGTAACGTGTTACGCTGGTTTGCGCTGAAGTTTGTGCTTCACTTACTGCATTATTAAAGCTTACAGATATGAAGTAGCTTCCAGCCGCAACACATACAAGCCAAGACAGGATTTGTATAAAAATAAGTTTTTTAAAGCCAGCCATGTTATCAATCTTTTAATAGTTCAAAAGGAAAGGAATCAGGTCCTTGATCATTCAACTAATAGCAACACATTAGAATAGATATTATGTTTTAGTTATAAAGCAGAAGAGTAGTGGAAAATTACTGAAATGTCTATGAAATTCTTATGATTGGCTCCCCCTCCCCGACTCGAACGGGGGACCTGCGGATTAACAGTCCGTCGCTCTAACCAACTGAGCTAAGGGGGAACAAATAGAGATGTAATTTTATGATTTGGCTCCCCCTCCCCGACTCGAACGGGGGACCTGCGGATTAACAGTCCGTCGCTCTAACCAACTGAGCTAAGGGGGAACTACATCATAAACATAAACTTGGCTCCCCCTCCCCGACTCGAACGGGGGACCTGCGGATTAACAGTCCGTCGCTCTAACCAACTGAGCTAAGGGGGAATCGTTTATGATTGAAAAACTTGGCTCCCCCTCCCCGACTCGAACGGGGGACCTGCGGATTAACAGTCCGTCGCTCTAACCAACTGAGCTAAGGGGGAAGCGTCATGCCTTTCAACGGGGCGAAATATTAATGATGGAGCCGCAAAGTGTCAACATATAAAAGTCATAAATTTAAAAAAGAAGTTTATTCGTTGTTTTTATGTTCGATCTGCGCATTTTATAACTCTATTTATGCAAAACACGGCGGTAAATCTCTATTTAGACTCACACCAATGTGAAAAAAACAGCGCCCATAAAATAGCCATTGTTTAATTTATGTGTAAAAAATGCCGCTGAGACAAAATTTATCGCGGCAAATCAGTAAATTTGTATTTAACCTGGTTGTCATAAAACCGAGTATAAATTTAGCTAGCAGATCTTTTTAAAAAATCCAGCAGGGTAGTTTTTTCGTATTACGGTATTTAAGAGAGGTTAAACTAATAAAGCCGTGGCTGGGAACTTTATTTTAAAAAGCTGTACAAAAACAAAACAATCAATAAGTTGCTAAATATTTGCGTTAACTAATTAAGTCACTTATAGCTGTATTAGGCACAAAGATTTGGCTTAGCTTAATTTTTTGTTTGCAAGCATTGATAAGTTTTTAACTTTAACTTTGAGCAAAGGTTGGACCTGAGCTGAATTTTAGCCAGCGCGCAAGCCTTTATAAATGCGGGCTCAGCTGAGTTATCCACGGTTTCTGTGGATAACTCTGTTTATGAAACTTTAAGAACACTGTCCCGACCAGAGTTTTAGGGCGCTACAACGATTTCAAGCTTTTAAAACGATTTTTTTATTACTATAAAAAACATAGGGTTATAAATGCATGCTGAATTACCATGCAACGATGAGTAAATTAATTCGTTACGATAAAGATTAATACCGCGCTGTGTAAAAATTCAGCGAATTTGCAGGGTTAAATGTTAAAAAAGTAATAAAAATGTTCACTTATTGTTTTTTGGCGCTCTAAGGGCGTATTTGTGCACAAATACTTAAAAATTCAACTTTAGCTATTTTTTTAATTGTTGCTTTATTATTAGTATGAAATCCATTGATAAATCCGTGGCTTGAATTGCTATGATGCTTTAAAATGGCTCGCTCAGTAAAAGAGGCTTATTTATTCCATGCGCGAAACTTCACATTCTCAATCACGCCCAGATTTACTTAACGATCCTATCTTGCCTACATTGAAAAAAATGACCATTCCGATGATATTTGGCATGGTCACGCTAATGATGTTCAATATAGTTGATACATTTTTTATCAGTATGTTGGGCACAGAGCCCCTTGCGGCGGTAAGCTTTACGTTTCCGGTAACCTTTACGGTAATAAGCCTAGCCATAGGTTTAGGTATTGGCACATCAGCGGTGATAGCGAAAGCCTTAGGCAGTAATAAAATAGAAGAGGCGCGTTTTGATGCCAGTGTGTCGCTTATTGTGGCGCTACTATTAGTTATTTTACTTTCGTTTATTGGATATTTACTAATCGACCCAATATTCACTTTATTAGGGGCCGGACAATTAGTGCTGCCACTTATTCATGAATATATGAATATTTGGTTTATTGGCAGCGTATTTTTAATTACCCCCATGATAGGTAATTCGGTATTACGAGCCAGTGGCGATACTAAAACACCCAGTATAGTAATGGGTGGGGCAGGGCTGATTAATGCCATACTCGATCCTATTTTAATATTTGGCTGGGGCCCAGTACCGGCACTAGGCATTCAAGGTGCCGCTATTGCCAGTGTTATTGCTTGGGGCGTAGCGGTTATCATTATTTTATATGTGCTGGGTGTTAAAAAGCGACTATTAAGCTTAAAAGCCGGTAATCAAACTGCGGCAAGTGCAATTAAAAAAGTACTTAAAATAGGTTTACCCGCAGCGGGGGCTAACATGCTTACCCCAGTAGCAATGGCTGTGATGACCGCACTCGTTGCCAATCATGGACCCGAAGCGGTTGCCGCTTTTGGTGTGGGCAGCCGTATTGAATCAATTGCCAGTATTTTAGTGCTGGCTTTGTCGATGACATTGCCTCCTTTTGTTAGCCAAAACTTTGGGGCGGGTAAATTAGGCCGCGTAAAAGAGGCGTACATTGGTACGCTTAAATTTGTGATGATATGGCAATTTGCTATTTATATTTTACTCATTGCGCTGTCAGGGGTAATAAGCCAATTATTTGGTAAAGAACAAGCTGTAATCGATGTTATTAAGCTCTTTATATACACCATACCGCTAAGTTATGGTTTTCAAGGGGTGATCATTTTATCAAATTCATCGTTTAATGCTTTACACAAACCTATGAATGCATTGTTTTTAAGTATTATTCGTTTGTTTGTGTTTTATCTGCCTTTTGCTTATGTAGGCAGTATGCTAGGTGGCTTGATTGGTTTATTTATTGGCGCTGCAATCGGTAATGTATTCACAGGGTTAGTCGCGTACAAATGGTTTGTAAAAGAGCTAGATGCAATATGCAGTAACACGGTAACGGAGTAAATGAATGAGTGATCACTTTGAGCTAAAGTCACAATTTAAACCCGCGGGCGATCAACCCACAGCGATTAAACAGCTTGAAGAAGGCTTAGAAGCCGGGCTTGCGCATCAAACCTTACTCGGTGCTACAGGTACAGGTAAAACATTTACCATGGCCAATATTATTAGCGATTTAAATCGCCCAACAATAATAATGGCGCATAATAAAACACTAGCCGCGCAGTTGTATGGAGAAATGAAAGAGTTTTTTCCTAATAATGCAGTTGAGTATTTTGTATCTTACTACGATTACTACCAGCCAGAAGCCTACGTGGTTGCCAGCGATACGTTTATAGAAAAAGACGCCTCTATTAATGAGCACATAGAGCAAATGCGTTTAAGTGCTACTAAGGCATTGCTTGAGCGCCGCGATACCATAATAGTGGCCTCTGTGTCGGCTATTTATGGTTTGGGCGACCCCGACTCATACATGAAAATGATGCTGCTTTTAAAAGTAGGCGAACAGGTCGACCAACGCGATATGCTGCGCCGCTTAGCTGAGCTGCAATATACCCGTAACGACATTGACTTTAGCCGTGGTACTTACCGTGTACGTGGCGAAGTTGTTGATATATTTCCTGCTGAGTCAGACACCTATGCAGTACGCGTAGAAATGTTTGATGACGAAATAGAGCGCCTTAGTATTTTTGATCCCCTTACTGGTGCGGTAGAAAAACACATAGTACGTGCCACTATTTACCCTAAAACGCACTACGTAACGCCTCGCGAAAAAATTCTTGATGCCATAGAAAAAATAAAAGCAGAGCTTAAAGAACGCAGAGCACAATTATTAAGTGCCAATAAATTAGTAGAAGAGCAGCGCATAGCGCAGCGTACACAATACGACATAGAAATGATGACCGAGCTTGGTTATTGCTCGGGCATAGAAAACTACAGCCGTTATTTGTCGGGGCGTACACCGGGCGATCCACCACCCACATTACTCGATTATCTTCCTGATGATGCATTGATGATCATCGATGAATCGCACGTAACCGTATCGCAAATAGGTGCCATGTATAAAGGCGATAGAAGCCGTAAAGAAAACCTAGTTGAATATGGCTTTAGAATGCCATCGGCGATGGATAACCGCCCATTGCGCTTTGAAGAATTTGAAGCCATAGCACCGCAAACTATTTATGTATCGGCAACGCCGGGTGATTTTGAATTAGAGCGCAGCGCAGGCGAAGTAGCAGAGCAAGTTATACGCCCAACGGGCCTGTTAGACCCAGAAATAGAAATACGCCCTGTAGGCACTCAAGTAGATGATTTACTCTCAGAAATTTATAAATGTGTAGAAAAAGGTGAGCGAGTACTGGTAACCACCCTTACCAAGCGTATGTCGGAAGATTTAACCGATTACTTAAGCGAGCACAACGTAAAAGTGCGTTACCTGCACTCAGACATAGACACAGTAGAACGCGTTGAAATAATTCGTGATTTACGCGCCGGTGTGTTTGATGTGTTAGTGGGTATTAACTTATTACGAGAAGGCTTAGATATGCCCGAAGTGGCGCTAGTTGCCATTTTAGATGCCGATAAAGAAGGCTTTTTACGCTCAGCACGTTCGCTTATTCAAACCATTGGTCGTGCTGCTCGCCACCTCGACGGGCGCGCCATTTTATACGCCGATAAAGTCACTAAATCGATGGACAAAGCGATTAGCGAAACCCAGCGCCGCCGCGAAATACAACACGCCTTTAATATAGAGCACGGCATTGAGCCGCAAGCCTTGGTTAAAAAGATCACCGATATTATGGATGTGGGCGAAGAAGCCGCACCACAAGATAACCTTAAGCTGGTACGTAAAGAGTCTAAAAAAATACTCAGTGCGAAAGAAATTGCCTCACAAATTAAACAGCTTGAAAGCAAAATGCATGCTTACGCCAGCGACCTTGAATTTGAAAAAGCCGCGTCTGTACGCGACGAAATACACGAACTACAACAACAGTTGATTAACTAAATGACACCCGATTTTTCGCCCCTAATAAGCGCGCTTGAAGATGCGCCATTACTACAAAACGAACTATGCCGCGTATTTCATGGCCGCGGCCATAGCGTGGCATCGCTAAGCCATATTAATTTAGACTTTTATCCGCCAAGCTTGTTTTTAATTTCTTACGATGAAATTGACGAAGCTACATTAAATACACTGACCAGTACCCTTTGGGCGTGGGCGCAGCAGCATCACCCTGAATTGATATCTGCATTGGTGTATCAACAGCGCGCGGGTGTACAAAGCAGCAATCGTTTAGTGCATGGTAATCTTCCCTCGCCACATGTGGTAAAAGAAAACGGCATTGGTTTTTTAGTGGATTTAACAAGCCGCCAAAACACCGGAATATTCCCCGATATGCGAAGTGGGCGTGAGTTTGTCTCTGCCAATAGTAAACATGCAAAAGTACTTAATTTGTTTTCATACACGTGTGGTTTTTCGCTTGCGGCAATGCAAGGCGGGGCTGATCACGTTATGAACATGGATATGAGCAAAGGCGTACTTAAAGTAGGTAAGCAAAACCACCAACTTAATGGTTTCGAGCGCGGAGTGAGTTTTTTACCGCACGATATTTTAAAGTCGTTTGGTAAATTAAAAAAAGCAGCGCCGTTTGATTTAATTATTGTAGACCCGCCAAGCTTTCAAAAGGGCAGCTTTATTCTAACTAAAGATTATCAAAAGGTGCTGCGCAGATTGCCCGAACTACTGTGCGATACCACACAGCTTTTATTATGCGCTAATAGCCCAGAGCTTAGCGAAGATGCGTTTAAAGCTTTAATAAACGAGCACACCCAAGGAGCAATAGAATTTGTTGAGCGCCTTGCACCAACGGCCCGTTTTGTAGAAGTAGACAGCAATAAAAGCTTAAAAGCGTTAGTGTATAAAACGGCGCATACCGCAACTTATACCAATTCGCAATAATACTTAATCATTTTAAGGGGCTAAACGTGTCGCTATCTGTGTTAAAAAACTCTCATTTAGAACAACTAAATAGCGACTTTTTTGCCTAGCTATCAACACGTTTTTCCAGCCTCAAAATAGATCACTTAATTAAGCTAATTGGTATTAAATGAAACTGAGTAAGCGTTTAAACGCAATTAATGCGTTAATTACTAACCCCGTTGATGTTATTTGGGATTGCTGCTGCGATCATGGTTACTTAGGCATTGCACTATTAAAGCGCCGCGCTGCAAAACAGGTTAATTTTGTAGATGTGGTAGATAAAATAATGGCCGAGCTGAGCGAGCACCTTACAAATATTAGCCAAACACTGCCAAGTGATGCGCAATATAAAGTACATTGCCAAGATGTCAGAGAAATAAAGCTCGTTCCAAATGTATTAAATACTGTGGTTATTGCAGGTGTTGGCGGCGAGCTGTTACTAAAACTTGTAGTCGGCATTATCAAAAACAATTGCGCTGCATCTGTAGCAAGCACCCGCTTTATAGTTTGCCCTATACACCATACTTATCATTTGCGCAGTGGTTTAGCCAAATTAGGCTTAGGCCTTGAAAGCGAGCAATTAATCACTGAAAACAACCGCTATTATGAGCTTATAGAGGTAAGTCAACGTAACACAACGTTGCTCACATCTACCGGTAACAGCATGTGGGATTTAAATAATGCATCGCACAGGCAATACCTTAAACAGTTACTCACTCATTATAATAAAATGCTTAATAAAGATGAGCTTTATTATCAAAAAGTTATAACAGATTATAAAAAACTCAGCGACGCTTAAAAATGGCTTATTTAGCGCTAATAGTGTGATCTAATGCAAGGTGCAAAAACGTAACATCAACATAGATTATATCGCCTTGCGCGAGTTTATTTGGTTTATGTATGTCAGATAAAAAAAGACGCATTGAGCCGCGGCTCAGTGCAGAGCAAAAATGGCAAAACAGCTACGAGCAGCCAATTTCGTATGCTCCATTAGTGCAACTTGCTAATAACAGCTGGATAGTTCCACAGCACTTTTTACGCTATAAACACACCTTACAAAGCGTTAATCAAGTGCTTCAAAATATCAATTTTTCAGCGCACTTTAGAGTGCTTGCTGCACAAAAAGATCAGCAACTTTATTTACAAGTTGCCGTACTCAGCCCCGATAATTACAAAACCAGTAGTTACGCGGGTGAGGGCACAGCAAAAAAATTACTGTTTGGCAGGCGCTGGATAGTAGAGGAAAACTTACCAACCTCCGAGCTTATTCAAACAGCGTTTTTAGCGCTTAAAATAGCGCGAGAGCACGAGGTAAGAGAGCTGTTTCAACTTACTCACAGCAATAATACCACCAGCACGCCATTTAATAATCATCATGATTTACCGGTTATGGCACAAAATGCAGAGCTTGTTATTGCACACGCGCCGCAGGGCAATGAGCAGCATTGCACAATTGAGCAGTTATTAAAACGGGTAGTATTTGCAGGTGATAAGATATCGCTAAGTGCTTTGCAGCAAATAAGCTCGCAGCAGTGGTTATACACCTTAAAATTACACTGCGACACTTGTCAGCTTACAGAATTTAATAATAAAACCTTTGCATTTTTAACCAGTGATAGCAGCGCAAATAGCTTTTTACATGGCCTTATTAATGCCCTGGTTGATATTAGTAATGAGTATGTGAGTGAGCAATTTAAATACCAAGGGTTTGCCCGATTTAGTAAACACAATTGCGTAGAAAAAATAGGTGCACTTAGTGTGGCAATGCGCTCGCCAAAAGTATTGGAGCTGTGCTCACTTGGCAAGCAACATGCAAATAAGCTTAATTTTGAAATTGATAGCTCGCGTGCGCCACAAGGTTGCGGCCAAGCTATAGATGGGTTTTTAGCTGCCCACGGTATAGAGCAGCCAGAAAATGCACATTTATACCGTTTTTAAAGGCGGTTAATTTCTTCTTTTGTGGTGTAGCTTGAGTCTGTCACTATGGCCTCAAGCGTTTGCACGCGCTCTTTTAAAGCAACCACTTGGGCACTTACCTCGGCCAGTTGTTTATTTGCATCTTGGTTGCTATCTTGCATTTTGTGTTTAAATTCAAGGTGCTTTTTGTACATATCGTAAATAACCCCAGAGCCAACCGATATAAGCACAATAAGTACTATCATTGTAGTGCCTGACATAACCACTTCCTTTTTATAGTTTTAACTGTTGCATAAAGTATAACCATATTTAGCAGCGGTTAAACCTGACAATTGTAACTTTATTTGTCGATTACAGCGTGGAGTTGTGTTCATCATTGATACACCTGCGTTATTGTTTAATAACTAATGGCATAATTAATAAGTCTATTTGAGATTAAACCGTGTGACTTTAA
>NZ_DCYU01000146.1:9603-39867 GCF_002331165.1 Pseudoalteromonas sp. UBA2102 | reverse complement strand
TTGTATTTAATTGTGTATTAATGCAAACGGGTATAGTGTTTACAGACTTATAGAACTTTATTTTATAATCAATACAGTGAGTTGCTATGTTAAATAATAAAATCCCTCCGGTTATTGTCGTGCTCGTTTTTGCAGGCATTATGGCGTTAATAGCCCATTACAGTGTGATTGATTTTACAGCGTTTATTGCCTACTTAGCAGCAAGCTTAGTCATTATAGGGTGCGCATTTTGTATAGCCGGAGTGCTGAGCTTTAAACTTGCACGTACCACAGTTAATCCAAATAAGCCTGAGCAAGCATCAAAGTTGGTAACCAGTGGCGTATATAAAATTTCACGTAACCCTATGTATGTAGGCTTTGCGTTTATTTTAGCTGGCTGGGGTATTTGGCTTAGTTCGCTGTGGGCACTTTTATGTGTTGCTGGGTTTATTGCTTATTTAACGTTTTTTCAAATAATTCCTGAGGAGCGGGCGCTTAGCAAATTATTTGGCCAAGAATTCACAGAGTATAAAAATAAAGTAAAACGCTGGTTGTAATTTACAAGAAAATACAAAAAAGGCTATCGAGATGATAGCCTTTTTGCGTTCAGCGCTAATAAATTAACCGTGCTTTCACTGAAAACCCCGTAACTAGCGGTTATTCGTACTCGATTGGATCAGTGACGTTATTAAGCGAAAATGCCTCTAAACGTTCTTGGCAGGCGCCACATTTACCACAGGCTTTTTCGCGTCCGTTATAACAAGTCCATGTTTGGCTGTAGTCTAAGCCCATTTTTATGCCATCGGTTAAAATATCAATTTTGGTGTTATTTAAGTACGGGCTAAAAATTTCTACAGCGTCGTAGTTAGCAATACGACATACATCATCCATTTTTTGCACAAACTCAGGACGGCAATCAGGGTAAATAGCATGATCCCCCGAATGCGCGCCATAATATACTTTGCTCGCTTTTAAAGACACAGCGTAACCAACCGCCAGCGAAAGCAAAATCATATTACGATTAGGCACTATGGTGCTTTTCATGCTTTCTTCTTCGTAATGACCTTCTGGTACATCAATATCATCAGTCAGTGATGAGCCACCAATAAGCTGGTTAATAGCTGATATATCTACAATTTTATGCGGTACATTAAGTTTTTCACACACGTTTGCAGCCACTTCAAGCTCTTTAACATGACGCTGACCATAGTCAAATGAAAGGGCATAAACATCATGGCCTTGTTGTAAGGCTTTATTTAATACGGTAAACGAATCCATACCGCCGGAATAAATAACAACTACTTTTTGCGTCATATCTGGATTGCTCTTTAGTTTTAATAGAGGTTTATATCAGGGCGCGATATACTACACGGCCGCAGCTTAAATAACAATTTTTGGGCAGCGCTTTTTCGTCTTTTATAGTAGCAATTTTGCAGCTAGGCAGTAAGTGAGATCTCTTTTGTACAAAATTAATGAAGTGTTTGAAACCATCCAAGGTGAAGCAAGTTTTACCGGCACACCCTCAATATTTTTGCGTTTGCAAGGCTGCCCAGTGGGCTGCGCATGGTGTGATACTAAACAAACTTGGGAAGTCGATAACGTGTACAAAGTATCGCTTGATGAAACGGTAGAAAAAAAAGCCGATTCAGATCATTGGGCCGATGCCAGCGCCGAGCAAGTACTGGAGCTGTTTAAATCACGTGGCTATACAGCAAAGCATGTTGTAATTACCGGCGGCGAGCCGTGTATGTACGATTTAAACCCAGTGTGTAAGCTATTGCACGATAACGGCTTTACAACACAAATAGAAACCAGCGGCACCTTTGAAATACTTGCCCCTGAGCAAACCTGGGTTACCGTATCGCCTAAAATTAACATGCGCGGCGGCTACGAAGTACTTACCAGCGCTATGAAGCGCGCCAACGAAATAAAGCACCCAGTAGCGATGCAAAAGCACGTAGAAGAGCTTGAAGCGCTATTTGCCAAAACAGGTGTTAACCCGAAGCTTGTTTACTTACAGCCTATAAGCCAAAAGGTATCTGCAACCAAATTAGCCATCGACACCTGTATTGCCAAAAACTGGCGCTTATCAGTGCAGGTACATAAGTATTTAGGGATTAGCTAAGCGAAAGAGCAGCTGTAAGTGCTTAGCTGTAAGCGATAAGCTGCTCGGCGTTAAGTTATATTACGTAGATACAAGGTTGGGTTAAGTGAAACGAAACCCAACACCACAACTTCATTGCTCACTCTTTATATAAACCACCACCCCAGCTTATTTAAACACGTAGGTCGGATAAGCGAAGCGCCATCCGACACAGTAACTTATTTAAGTTTCGGCGAATATCAATAGCTAATTAATTTATGATGTATGAAGTCAAGATTTGTGCCCTATGGTTTTTCCTGAAAGAGTCAATCTCTTGGTTTGTAGATGAAGCACATGAGGAGTAGAGTTACTAGAGTGAATGTGGTCAGTGCAGTTATTTTAATCAACATGTTTAATAATGTAGATATGCAGAGGTATATTTTCAAATTGCAGCTAATGCGTTTACAAACCCAATCATTGCGGAAATAGTAAATGCAATTTCTTTGAAGATAGAACCATCCTTCTCTGAGAGTACAAGAAATACTCGGGAAAATATAATGGCTAAATACTTATAAAAGATTAAAGATAAAAAGATAAAAGCTAAAAGAGTTATAGGTAGAAAGGTGCTTAAAATAATTGGTGATAAATAAATCATATCAAACTTTAATTTTTCAAAACCTTGATTGTTTATGTGTAAAAAATCAAATAACAATGACGGGTTACCGAAATTAGAATCCGGTATTGAAAAAAGTACTACATATAAAAGGCTGCTCAATATTAAAGAAAATGCTACGTCTAAAAAGGGGAGTAATTGATAATATTTCTTTTTACTGGCTATACGCTTTACGCAAAAGTATGTAAATAACAAACTCAAAAAATCAAAAGGGTAATTTATTAAACCGAGTATTTCTTTATGTTTAATAACACCGTATTCGGATACGTCTTGCTGATTGAACCAGTATTCAGAGTAGCCATAATGATTAAAAATTTCAGAGCTTACTATAATAGCAACGAATGTAATTATTGCGCTAATTAATGAACTTTTAGAGTACGCTCTCCAAAAAAAATCGCCGCGCTCATTCCACCTCTCGGTCGTAAGTTCATAAATCAGGATAAGCAAAAACCAAATTAGAGATATTGTAAATAAAGGCACAAATAGCACAAATGATAGTAAATGTTGAGTATTATTAATCAATACATAAATAGTCAGAGTGGGGAAAATAAAAAAAACAAATATTCTTGTAGCACGCAAAGCAAAATAAGAAATTCTTGGGGTTGAAACTTCAGTTAACTTATTTTGTCTTGGTTTAAAGTGTGCGGTTCTTTCAAATATCTGTACTATTTTTATAGCTAATAGGAATGTTAGCTTGTTTAGAGGGGATTGTTTTATTTTGAAACTTATAGATGAAAGGTTTTTTTTGAGCTTTTCCCATTCTTCATTTATTACGACCATGTCGGCAAAGCAGCCTAACAAAAAAATAAAAGTTAACAATACAGCAAGTTCCTTTAGGCTGATCAACTAATAACTTCCTTATAAATAGTAAAAACAAAAACTCAAGCATCAGTTCATATTGACCTTCTTATTAGAACTAATTTTATATACAAATACAACTTAAGCGTTGAATCTAATTAGCTTTGCATGTTTACATAAAATATAAACGGATAAAAGTTATACGAGCATTTTTTGTTAAATGATTAAATCTTGACTTCATACATCAAAACTATCGACTGCATATTCATATCTTGATCATGCTTTTACTTAATTAAAGTTTGAGTATTGACATAAAAAACGTTGCCCTAGAGTAATACTTTTCTGTATCTTTTTAATAGCTCAAGAGCTATTCAGTCCTTAAATAAGTCTGGGACTACTTAATAGTGGGCTTTAGTTTTAAACTTATAGCTATAAAATCAATACTCATAAGGAAGTACACTTGTATATCCAAATTGCAGAAAATATTAAACTAGCTCCCTTAGTGGAAAGCGATGCTGCGGACATATTAAAAGCTGTTAATGTAAGTCGGGCAAGTTTAGGTAAATTTTTACCTTGGGTAGAAGGGGTAAACAATATTGAATCAGCTAAAAAGTACATACTCGAAAGAGTAAACAGCGGGCTTAATGGTTCGCAGTGGTTTAAAATTTATTATAAAGATAATCTGAGTGGTGTTTTTGCAATTAAGTCTATTTGTCCTGATTTGAATATAGCGGAACTTGGTTACTGGTTAAGTTGTGATGCACAAGGCAATGGTATTATCAGTCAAGTAATCACAAAAGCCTCGCAGCTACTCACGAGCACTCATGTTAAATTTATCGAATTTAGGTGCCTAGAGAAAAATGCGGCAAGTATAAAGGTTGCGTTGAAATCAGGCGCTTTGCTCGTAGATGTTATACCTAATTTTTTAGTTGCAGATAATGTATTACAAAGCCTAAATATTTATAGAACCCCAGTAAAATAATAAAAATATTACAGCTTTCACCATCACAAAACGTAATCATAAATATCATATTTGATAATTTTTTGTCCTTACTACATTCATTTATCATGGCAAATTAATTCCTTTAATTACATTTAACGCCTTTGCCGTTAAGGAACATGCCATGAGTAAAAAAGAGCTAAATCGAAGAGACTTTATGAAGTTATCGGCTGCTGGGTTGGGTGCTGCCGCGCTACCTATGCTGTTTACAAGTTTAAATGCTAATGCCAACCTGCAAGCAGCTGATAAAGGCGAGCAAGCAAATGGCTTAGCTGATTCGCCAATGCCTTATCCGCGCACGTTTTCGCATATTGGTGTGTCAGTGCCAAGCCTAGAAAAAGCCGTTAAGTTTTATACTGAAGTGCTGGGCTGGTATTTAATTATGAAACCCACACAAATAACAGAAGATAAATCACCGATTGGTGAAATGTGTACTGATGTATTTGGTGCTGGGTGGGGCAGTTTTAAAATAGCCCATTTATCAACAGGGGATAGGGTGGGGGTTGAGCTATTTGAGTTTAAAAATCAGCAAAACCCAAAAAATAATTTTGAGTATTGGAAAACGGGAATATTTCATTTATGCGTACAAGACCCTGATGTAGAAGGACTCGCTGATAAAATAGTGGCCGCGGGCGGAAAAAAGCGTATGAAAGCGCCGCGCTATTATTACCCAGGGGAAAAACCATACCGCATGATTTACATGGAAGACCCGTTTGGCAATATTTTAGAAATTTATAGCCACAGTTACGAGCTTATATATTCAAGTGGCGCTTATGGTTAATTAATTATGTAACGAGTCACTGTACTTCATTCTATAAACGCTAATAAAAAAGCGTTGCCCTAGAGAAACGCTTTTGCATATTTTTTACAGCTTACAGCTTACAGCTTACAGCTAACTTATTCCGCCGCTAAGTAATCTAAAACCACTTGGTGGTGATCTTTGGTTTTAAACTTATCAAATAAGTGTTTAATTTTACCGTCTTGGCCTACTAAAAAGGTTAAGCGGTGAATACCGTCGTACTCTTTACCCATAAATTTTTTGTAGCCCCATACGCCAAATGCTTCAGCAATGGCGTGATCTTCATCGGCGAGCAAATCAAAGTTAAGCTCTTTTTTAGTTTCAAAGTTTTTAAGGCGCTTAATAGGGTCTGGGCTAATACCCACTACGCGGGTGTTAAATTGAGCAAGCTGCGCTTGTTGGTCACGTAAGTTTTCGGCTTGAACCGTACAACCCGGTGTAGAGGCTTTAGGGTAAAAGTACACCAGTACTTGTTGCTCTTTTAACAGCTCACTTAACGTGACTGTTTCGTCGTTTTGGTTTTGTAAGCTAAATTCTGGTGCTGTATCACCGGCTTGTAATGGACTAATTTTGTTCATGCTGTGCTCCTTAGCGAATACGTTTAAAAATATAATCTACGTTAAGACTGTGCGAAAGGTTTTCAAAGGTCACTTTAAATTGGTCTATATCAACCTCTACTGGGATATTAAACTCAATTTCGCAGCGCATTTTAGTGTCGGTTTCTTCATCGTAAGTGTCTGACTTTAATGAGCAGATACTAATGTGGTGATCGGCAAAAAAACGCGTTACTTTACTCAGTGTACCTGGGGTGTCTATCCCTGTGTATTCAAGGGTATAGCCTGCGCAAAATTCACTTTCGGTGTGGCGAGTGGTGCTGCGCTTCATCATGGTGAGTAGGCCTAGCTCCATGCCTTTAGTAGGCAAGGTGTGCTCTATGCGGCTAATGGCCGACATATCGCCGCTTAGCAGCATGGTAAAGGTAAATTCGCTGCCTAAAATGGCTATTCGGCTATCTATAATGTTGCAATGACAATCACTTACAAGCTGTGTAAGTTCACTTACAATTCCCGGTCTATCTTCGCCAATAGCGGTTAAAACAATTTGATGATTTGAAAATGCAGTCATGAAGTTTAATACCTACGTTTTTTGAAATATAACAACCGAGTTGGTATAGCCCGCTGCGCATACACTACGTTGCACGGCGGCGAAGTTTAACACAAAAAGCACCCTAAACTACATAGGCGCTTAATTAAAGGCGCTTTAAAGCGTTGTGTTCCTTGTTTTTACTGGCACAGGAAAGTACCATAGCTAAAATTTGTCTTTTTGTTGTGATTGATTTTATAACACTTAGGTGTGAACTTTATTGCAATTAGACAGCCAAATAATAAATGTAAAGTTAATGTTGATTTTACACTGAACCAAATTCGGTATTACCCACTCATATACGTGTAAAACAATTAAAGGGTATGCTAAGGAGAAATATCTGTGCAGTATTGGATCCCAAAAGCACTTGCAGTGAGTGTATTGGTAAGTTTATCAGGGTGTAATGTTTTTATTAATGAAGCGCACAACGAACGCAATTATCGTACGCATGAAGGTGTTAAAACCCCGCCATCGTTATCTCAACCAGCGCAAGATCCGGTTTATAAAATGGATGTGGGCCAATACGATAACAACCCTGAGGCAACAAACTATCGTCCACCAGCACAGGTTTTAACTGTTGCTAAAGGTAGCTGGGTAGAAGAGGGCGATAAACAAGCGCGTATTTACTTTGATAAAAACGATGGCATTGTTGATTTAGATGAATTTGTTTGGGACTCAATTAAAGCGGTTATTGCCGAAAATAATGCAACAACCACAAAAGAAGATAAGCTACTTGGTATTATCGAAACTGACTGGTACTCAATAATTAAAGCGGAAGAGAGCTGGTTATGGGGCGATGAGGTAAGCGAAAACCAAGAGCGTTTTAGATTCACAATTGAAGAAAAATCGCATCAGCGTACTGCTTCGTTACGCGCTGAACTTATTGACTTTAAAGGTGATGATACGTTAACCGATTTACTTAAGCAGCAATTAGAAGTACGCGCGCTTAACCAAGTTGTGGCTGAATTTGATTATCGCTATCGTCAGTTAGAAGTAGAGAACCGTAAGCGCCAAGGTATTATTTCTTTAGAAATGGGCTTTGATAACAAAGGCAATGCTGCACTTGTTACTGAGCAATCATACGATGCAGTATTCGACCGCTTCTCGGGCTTTTTAGAGCGCCTATCGTTTACTATTGTTGAGATTAAAACCGATACCGGCTTAATAACTGCCGACTACAACAAGCCAGAGAGCAGTGTATGGGATTCTATTTGGGGCGACGAAGTTGCGCAGCTTCCAATTGAAGAAGGCCAATACCAAATTTTAGTGAGCAAAACTAAAGAAGGCGGTACAAGCTTAACCTGGATGGATGACAAAGGCGAAACACTCGAACCTGGCACCATGAATGGTTTACAACAAGCGTTAGAAGCAGCACTTATTCAGCGCGGCATCAAAATTTAATAATTAATAATAAGTTTTTACTACAAAAAGAGCGCTTTGCTCTTTTTGTAGTTTTTATGGATTAAAAAATATGTCTCAGTTACCTCCTCGCGGGCACTATACGTGGCGCACTTGGTTTACTTTTTTAGTACCGTCGTTAATTGGTGTGTTTTTATTTATGACACCCATTCCTACCGCAGACGGGATGACCATTCCTATTGCGTTAATGGCTAAAGGCGTGCAAGCGTTGATGTCTGGCTCTGCGCAAGCAATTATTACCCTCATTATTTGTATTACTGGCGTTATGTCGGTGATCACCAAAGTATTTAAACCCGCCGCTATTTGCCAATCTCCCCTGTTAAAGCATTTATTTGATGTAAGTGTAGTGTGGTTAGTGGTGCGTTTATTTGGTATGGCGTTTGTGCTAATGACTCATTTAGGGTTAGGTAGCGAGGCAATCACCTCTGCAAACACAGGCGCTTTGGTATTAAACGACTTATTACCTGTTTTGTTTTCGGTATTTATACTGGCTGGTTTATTACTGCCTTTACTAATTAACTTTGGGTTATTAGAGCTTGCAGGCACTATGCTAACCAAGGTAATGCGCCCTGTATTTGGCGTACCTGGGCGAAGTGCAGTTGACTGTACTGCGTCGTGGTTAGGTGATGGCAGTGTTGGTATTTTAATGACCGCAAGGCAGTACGACCAAAAGCACTACACGCAGCGCGAAGCCGCTATTATTGGTACTACGTTTTCGGCGGTTTCTATTACCTTTAGCTTGGTGGTTTTAGGTCAAGTGAAATTAGAGCACTTATTTGCCCCATTTTATGCCTCCGTATGTTTAGCCGGTGTGGTTGCCGCTATTATTGTGCCGCGCTTACCGCCACTTCGCTTTAAAAAAGATTTGCTTATTGATGGTAGTGAGCCAAATCGCGATGCTGAGGCTATCCCAACGGGTAAAAGCTTAGTAGGGCACTCACTTGATGTAGCATTAGCAAAAGCCAATAACTCGTCGGGCTTTAAAGGTACCTTAAAAGAGGGTGTACATAATGCACTTGATATGGTGTTTGGTGTACTGCCTGTTGTAATGGCCGTAGGAACATTTGCACTTATTATTGCTGAGCACACGCCGGTATTTCAATATTTAGGTATGCCGTTTGTGCCATTTTTAGAGTGGTTACAAGTACCCGAAGCACAGGCCGCAGCACAAACTATTATGGTGGGATTTGCCGATATGTTTATTCCGTCAATTTTAGCTGCGGGCACCATTGAAAGTGATGTAACTCGCTTTATTATTGCCGCAATGAGCGTAACTCAGCTAATTTACATGTCTGAGGTTGGTGCACTTTTACTGGGCAGTAAAATACCGGTAAACATTGTTGAGCTGTTCGTTATATTTATTTTACGTACACTTATTACGCTGCCGGTTATTGCCTTAATGGCGCACTGGTTAGTTGGCTAGTAGTGTGTTTTTATAAAAAGCCCTGATTTATCAGGGCTTTTTTGTGGCTAGTTATTTCAATTTAACCTAATACTTAACCCTTTTAAGTGGCAAATTGATACTAAATACGAATGAAGATTAAAAACGCCTTGCCACTGAAAGAGTTAAAAAGTTTAAACCTGGGTTAGGCTCTTTAAATCCGGCGTTTGAGTAATGAATAACCCGAAGCGCTACGTTAGTGTGGCCAAAGTCTGCAACTAGGCCGATACGGTCTTCAAATTGGTAGTGAGTACTAATATTTTTGCCCGCAAATTTAGTTTCATCAATAAGCGATACGCCAATACCTGCTTCAATATAAAACGGGGTGTTATGAAAACTAAAAGCAGGAAACTGCAGCACGGGCGACATAGCCAAAACAAGATTAGATTGCGAGTTGTCACCATGGCGGTATTCCCACATATTAACGCTGCTTTCAAAATAAAAGCGCGCATCGCCCACTAAGTTTTGTAAGCTAGGGGCGTGATATTGGTAAGCCAGCTTAACGCCATTCACGTTGCCTTCGCCTTTGAGAACATCTACGGCGTAACCATGATTAGACTGCGCAAACGCCGTGTTACCCCATACAGAAGTAACTAAAAATAGAATAAGTGTGAAAGTTTTATATACCGTTTTCATAACTGCCAAATTGGTGTGTGAGTCGAATGAGTAAATAAATGATAAGGGCGGGCCATTCACATTTTCAATGAGGACAAAATGCCGCTTGTTTATGGGCTGTTAACAGGGAAGGCTTAACTAATTGAAAATAAATAGTTTAATTAATTGGTGCTGTTTTGGCATTAATAAGGTGCATTTTTGTGTCTGTTTTTGTGGCTTAAAATCGCGTAATTTAGTCACATCTTAATCACACACATGGTCACGCTCATGAAACTTTTTAACACTATTTTTATTGCTGCTGCCTTTTTTAGCAGCGCGTTATTTGCGCAAACGGCGCAGTCGCCTCAACATATGCTTGAAGGCGTTGCCAATACGCTTTTTAGCGATATTGCAAAAGTAAATGCACAAGGCGATGCAAGCAAAGCCGATATGGCGCGCATTGTAGAGACGCGTTTAATGCCAAACATAGATATTAAGTTTGTGTCGTTTAAATTGCTTGGTAAGCACATAAAAGGCATTGAGCGCGAGCAAGCTGTACGTTTTATTGATGCAGTAGAGCATTATTTAACAGGTACTTACGCAGGTGCGCTAATGAAGTACACCGGCCAGCAAGTAGTATTTGAACAAGATACCGCGAAAAGCGACTCTGAGTACGCGACGGTTAAAACGCAAATTATTGAGCCAAACGCGCCCGTGATTGATCTGCATTTTAAGCTGCGCCAAGGTAAAGACCAGCAATGGAAAGTATACGACATTGTTGCCGAAGGTATTTCGCTTTTAAGCGCTAAGCAAAAAGAGATCATTCAACGCATTTCTGATGTAGGCTTAGAGCAAGTAATTACTGAACTAAAAAATAAATAGTTCACTTCCTGATTAAGACCCTCTCCAACCACAAAAGCAGCCGCACTAAAGTGTATTGGCTGCTTTTATATTTTCTTAATATTCATCTACTTTAAGCTCGCAGCAAAAAAAAGGTGTGATAGAATATCACCACGTCGATTAAGCGTGGTGTCAGCTAAAAACTGCTATAACTGACGCCTCATCAAGCTACACTGGAGTTGTGCTGTTTTAATGGAAAATGTACTGATTTGGCCAAAGGAATACCCATTACTTATTAAAGGACTTGTAGAACAAAACGGTGCCTTTATTTTAGATGCTTTAGAAGCTTGGCCTGCATGTCGTTCTACTATTGAAGATGACGGTGTATGCACCACTGTGCTACCACCCATTTACTATTTGATATGGTTAACCCCGCTTGAACCCTTTGAAGAGTGTTATTTTCAGCATATTAGTGAATATGACGAAGATGCGCACGCTTACATTGCTGCTGTTAAAAATCATTATTTAGATAACGAATACACCAGCGAATCAATGGCGCTAATGCTGTGCCAGCGCTTAGAAAAATACGCCAGTGTGGCGGCGCAGAACGCACTTGATACGCCGCTTTCGTTGTTTAGCTTATTATTTAGTAAACGCTATTTTTCGTTAATTGAACATGCTCTAAATAGTGGCAGCAAATTAAGTGCACACGATACGCTAGCACTGTGGCAAGAAGTTGATTTTAGAGAGCGTTTAAGTGCTTTTTTACCTGAATCGGTCGCTGATTTAAACGAACTTACAGAGCTTGCCAGTCAAAAAGTAGCAAACGGTAAAGACTATTTTACGCTGTTAACGCAAGTATCGCCTGATGTTGATTCTATTGTATTGCTTGAAAAAGCATTACTTGCTCATTTAAGCCAAAAAAGCGCAAAGCAAACCATGGCAATGCGTTTCATAGAGCAAGGTGCTACCGGTACATTGGCTGATGAAAACAATAAAACAGCGTTTATGTGGGCAGCCGAAAAAGGCTATGTAAATGTGATAGAAACCCTGTTGGCTAAACAGGATCAAAAAGCGCAAGACACCTTAGGCAATACCGCACTGCATTATGCAGTGTTAGCTAAAAACGAAACCCTTATGGTGCTATTACTAAAAGCAGGTTACGACTTTAGAGCACGTAATAACGAGGGCTTAAGCTGTTACCGGTTAGCAGTAAGTATTAAAGCAAGCAATTTAGTTAAATGCCTTGAGCGCGATTTTGGTATAAAAGAGCTTTCGCCAGAAGGGCAGTTTAACCGCATTAAAAAGGTGCACGCCTTACACGCAATTGTCACTATTTTATTGCCATTGCAGCTCTATTTCTTTTTTGATGAAAGCATTGCCATAAAAAGTGAGCTGACTTTAATTTTTACATTGATTGCGTCGGTGTGTTTTTTCTTTGCGGCGAGTTTAAAGCGCTGTGCGCTCTATCCACATATAAAGCACCCGTGGGGATTATTTGTGTTGCGTGTTTTTTCGTTGTTAAGCTTAATAGCTCAGCTTGGATTAGCCAGCATAGTTGCACTGGCTGCACTGAGCGAATTAGTGTAGCGACTGCCATGGCAAACTAAAAGCCTAAAAAAACGCGCTCACATTGTTATGTTAAGCGCGTTTTTTGTATGTATAAGCTGTTATACCAATCCGCAATAATATCTAATCATTTTGCGGGGCTAAACGTGTCGCTATCTGCGTTAAAAAACTCTCATTTAGAACAACTAAATAGCGAATTTTTTGCCTTGCTATCAACACGTTTTTCCATCCTCAAAATAGATTACTTACTTATGCGGATTGGTATTATTTCAGCTTTCGACTTAAATATTTAATTTTGCGAATTAGTATTATTTATTGTATTCGTTAGCGGCTTTTTCCTCTGCGAGCTCTTCTTTAAGCTTACGTATTTTTAAGCCTTGCTCTTGTCCGCGGTGCCTTGCGTAATACGTGCAGCCAATAAACATGGCTGAGGCAAACACAAGCTCTAATAACACCCATATTAGCTCATCAGGCGCAGCCCATAGCATGGTTAAGCCGTGTATAAAGTACAACATAACAACAAAGTTAGCCCAGGCGTAAGTGTAAGTGTTGTCTTTAATAAAGCCTCTTAAGGGCAACAGTAAAGGGATTATAGGCACAAACAAGGATACAACACTTGCGTTGCCATTTAGCGGAGGTACAAAGTACATCCACAGAGGAAATAAAAGTAATAAACCCACATAGCCAAAAATAGCGGTGCGCTGAAATTTTACAGTAATTGGCTTTTTAGCAGGGGTGTCAGCGGTATTCATTGAAGTTTTCTCGCAATGTGAGTGAGGCGTTTACCAACGCTTTGGCATATTTTAATTTCGTCTTTACTTAAAGTATTCGTATTACTACTGCCGGCTACATGCGTTGCCCCGTAAGGTGTGCCGCCGGTTTGCGTAGCTAGTAACTCTGGTACTTCGTAAGGTACCCCTAATAACATCATGCCGTGGTGTAGTAGCGGTAATGATAAATTAAGTAAGGTGGCTTCATTGCCGCCATGCATACTGCTTGACGATGAAAACACACAGGCTGGTTTATCTATTAACTGGCCTTTTAGCCAGAGATCGCTAGTGGTTTCCCAAAACGTTTTTGCTTGCGATGCCATCATGCCAAATCGGGTAGGTGTGCCAAACGCAAGGCCGTCGCAATTTATTAAATCATCTTTTGTAATTACTATATCGTGCGGATTTTTAGCAACAAAGGTACGCAATACGGCTGTGGCACCCTGTTGCTCTATAGACTCGGCTATTTCGTGCGCCATAGCCTCAACCGAGCCATGGCTTGAGTGATACAGTACAACAATGCGAGTCGTCATTATAATACGCTTAATACGTTTTCTGGCGGACGGCCAAGGGCTGCTTTACCGTTGTTTTGTACAATAGGGCGTTCAATAAGTTTAGGGTTGTCTACCATGGCGTTTATTAGCGCTGACTCGTTGGTTTCTTCTTTTAGGTTAAGCGCTTTGTATGCATCTTCTTTTGTGCGCATTAGCTGGCGAGCTGAGCTAAAGCCTAATTGTTCTAAAAGTTGGCTTATTTGCTCATGGTTAAGCGGTGTTTTTAAATACTCTACTACGCTTGGTGTTACGTTGTTTTGTTCTAGTAATGCGAGGGTTTCACGCGATTTAGAACAACGTGGATTATGATAAATAGTAACTGACATACAATTAGTTCCAAAATGTAATTTGCCGCTATTTTAGGGCAAGCGCTGACAGACTTAAAGCCTTGCCAGCTCTTTTTGTAAACGGCGATACTGAGTAAGCAAGGCTTTTAGGCGTTGCTGTTTAACCAGCTCTGTGGGTTCTACGAAGTTAAGCGCTTTTTGGATTTCGTCTGCGGCTTTAATATACGCGCCATATTGCGATAACAAATCAGCATTGGCCTCGTGATAAGCGGCAAGCTTGTCTTGCTTTTTATAGGCATCGGCTAATAGCTGTTTGCCTAAGTTGTGGTCGGGTTTTTCAAGTAAAAAGCTTTTTAAAATGTTTTCAGCTAGTTCAAACTGCTCAGCCTCTAATGCCGCATTTGCATAGTTTAAAGTTATAACTTGGTTGTTAGGGCGATAGTTATTTAGTTCAGCCAAAAATTTTACCGCTTCGTCGGCTTTTTTTTGCGCTATTAGTAAATCGGTATGGGTATCGATATAAAATAAATTTTTAGGACTTTGTGCTAATAGCGGCTCTAAAATTTCGGCGGCTTCATCTAGTTTATCTTGATCAAGTAAGCTTATACCCAAGCCGTATTTAAGCGCGGTGTTGTTGTAACTGTTTTCGCGCATTAATTTTTTAAATAACGCTTCGGCATTTTCGGGCTTATTGGCATAACGAGCAAGTACTCGGCTTTTTGCTAAATTAAACTCAAGGCTTGGGTTTAAATGGCGCACAGGGAATTGCTCTGCACGTAGGCGTACGTCAGATACACGGCTCTCTGGTAATGGGTGAGTCAGTAAAAAAGCGGGTGGTTTGTACTTATACCTTATTTGCGCTGAAAGTTTAGTTAAAAATTCACTCGATGCACGGGCGTCAAAACCGGCGTTATTAAGGGTTTGCATACCAATTCTGTCGGCTTCTTGCTCGGCAGCACGGCTGTGAGTTAATTGGCTAAACGCAGCTTGGGTTTGGTTAGCCGAAATAATAGCAATACCTGCGTCGGGAGCAACAACGGTGGCTAATATACCGGCTATCATGCCTGCAATAGTCAGTGCGCTGTTGTCTTGTTGTTGCTGAATACGACGAGCTAAATGGCGCTGAGTTACGTGCGCTATTTCGTGCCCAAGTACAGAGGCAAATTGGCTTTCGTTATCTGATTGCGCAATAAGCCCCGTATGCACACCAACATGTCCGCCGTAAAAAGCAAAGGCGTTAATTTCGTTGTTATTTACCCAAAAAAATGAAAAAGGAAAACGCACGTCGTTTGCATTAGCCACAAGTTTTCGGCCAAGAGTGGTTAAGTATTCGTCTAAAACGGGGTCGTTTACTACCGGTGATGAGCCTCTTATTTGCATCATCATCACTTCGCCAATGGCTTGTTCTTTTTCAAGTGGCAAAACTTGTAGCGCAGACGTGCCTAAATCGGGTAGCGTAAAGTTTGTTTGTGCCTTTAACGGCTCACTAACCAGTAGGCTAAAGGTAAGCGCGGCACTGCATAAAGTGATAAAGGCTGATTTTAGCTGCATTTTATTCCTTGTTAATTTGTTCACCAATGGCAATTTTTGCTATGTCAATTTCATCGCTGCTTGCACGGCTGTCTTTTTCGCACAATTGGTAGAGTTCTTTTATTGTGACTCCATCAAGCTTTACAACGTTCAATTCCTGCTGCAAAAATTTAATAATTTTATGTACTACCTTATGTGCATGTAAAATAATGGCTTTATCGGCCTTGTCGCCGCGCTCAAAATAAAAACCAATAAACTTATGGAGCTGATTTATGCGGATCAGGTTTTTCATTGAATGCGGATCCCATACTTTAAACTCCATAAAGCGGTTATCTTTAACGTATTGATCAATTATTATATCTTTAGCATAGGGTTGCGCCCAGAGCTCAAAGCCTCGGTCGGTAAATACTTGGTGTAGCGCTATACGCGGCTTATGCTTGGTGTGTATTTCACCAAAATCATCTTCATAGCCATCAAGTAAGTCTAAGTTCCAATTGCGTTTATTGATCAGGCTTTTTACAGCATTATCAAATCCGTGCTCCAATATTCCTTCAGATTCGCTGACCGAAGAAGCAACAAGATGATAAAAAGGCGGGAGCTCTCCCCAGTTTATCTGCTTTTTATACCAATTAATCTCTTTGAGAGTTGGATTACTAGGTAGTTGCGCTTTATTATGCGTGCCAGGCATTAACTTATCCTTACTGCTAATTATGTTATAAGGATAAACTATTGCTGGAATGGTTTTAAGAAAAAGTTACTGCTGTTCACATTTTATAAATAGAATGACCGACAATATGCGACTTATTATTCATTTTACTTAGCGAGTAAAGTAGTTATGTTAGAGTGCGATTTAAAAAAATTTAAATGCCCACAACAGTTTGTACAATTTAAATTAGCGCTTCGTAATGCGCGGTCATCTAATAAGGCAATAACGTTTAGTATAAATAACGACGAAAGCGCAGATGATATTACGCGTTTTTTAAGCAAAAATGCATATACATATAAATTTGATCAACACCTAGGACTATTACTAGTGGAGCCATTGCATGTTTGAATACGTTAAAACATGGTACGAAAGAAAGTTCTCAGATCCTCATTCAGTCACCTTACTTTTTTTACTCATTGCCTCTGTGGCATTACTGTACTTTTTTGGCTCGTTAATTGTTCCTGTGTTAGTGGCATTGGTGATTGCTTATTTACTTGATTGGCCGGTTGTACACTTAGAGCGCTTTGGGTTAAAACGCTTTAGTGCCACAGTCATTGTAATGCTGATATTTACCGGAGTTATGCTTACCCTTATTTTGGTTATTGGCCCAGTACTTTGGAAGCAAACCAGTAATTTAGTACAAGAAACCCCGCACATGGTAGAGCAAGGTAAGTCATTTTTAATGGCCTTACCACAGCAATACCCCAGTTTAATTAATGCCGAGCAGGTCCAAGCTATTGTGGCAAGTGTAGAGGCAAAGGCGCTCGAATTTGGCCAAGTTATTGTCTCGTTTTCACTTACTTCTCTAAAAGATGTTGTGGCATGGCTTATTTATTTGGTGCTTGTACCCTTACTTGTATTTTTTATGCTTAAAGACAAGCTTGAGCTTACGAGTAGTGCCGCTACGCTTATTCCGCAGCAGAGACGGTTAATTTTGCAAGTGTGGCACGAAATGAACCAGCAAATAATGAATTATATTCGAGGCAAAGTATTCGAAATTTTAATTGTGGGTGGCACCTCGTTTATTGCCTTTACTGTACTTGATTTACGTTATGCAGCTTTACTTGGCGTGTTGGTTGGGTTTTCGGTGTTAATTCCATTTGTGGGTGCGGCATTGGTTACCATACCGGTTGCGGCGGTGGCGCTGTTTCAATTTGGTATCGAAACGCAGTTTTGGACCATATTAATAATTTACGGGATCATTCAGGCGCTCGATGGCAATGTATTAGTGCCTTTGTTGTTTTCTGAGGCCGTTGATTTAAATCCCGTATTTATTATTGTTGCTGTGCTATTTTTTGGTGGCTTATGGGGTTTTTGGGGCGTGTTTTTTGCCATTCCACTCGCATCGCTTGTAAAAGCGCTAATAAATGCCTGGTCATCCACGCATGGAGAAATAACAAAAGAGCGGGCAGAATAACGTACTTTTAGTTTAAAAAAGCATAGTAAACGCACCTAAGTTACTAATTGATTATTACCCAATGAGGACAAACTTATGTACTATTGGGTATAAGATATATTTTTTAGTAATAAAGGTGCGTTTTTAATGTCTGAGTTTTTATTGCACGATGAACAAGCAGCTCAAGTTTATCTTGATGCAAATGCTACAACACCTGTTTTACCCTGTATTGCCGACGTGGTGTCGCACACCATGCAAATTTGTTTTGGTAACCCTTCAAGCCCCCATATTAGCGGTATACAAGCTAAGTATTTATTAGAACAAACAAGACAAAATGCACGCCATGTTATTGGTGCGCCCGATGGCGATATTCTTTTTACCTCAGGCGCAACAGAGGGCATACAAACAGCCATTGTTTCTACGCTCATTCATGCTAAAAATCATACGATTAAAAACCCTGTATTATTGTACGGGGCAACTGAGCACAAAGCGGTGCCTAATACGTTAAAACATTGGAATAGCGTTTTAGGCATTAACGCCCAATTACTGGCTATTCCTGTTGATAGTAAAGGGGTTTTAGATTTAGCGTTTATTAGTGAGCACATAAATAACGCGCTAATGATTTGCACCATGGCGGTTAATAACGAAACCGGTGTATATCAAGATTTAAACGCTATAGAGCATACTATTCGCAGCCGTAATAAATCAGTGTCTTGGATGGTTGATTGTGTACAAGCCTTAGGTAAACAAGCGCTAGCGCTTAGTAGTACCAGCATAGATTATGCCCCGTTTTCGGGCCATAAACTCTATGCACCAAAAGGTATTGGTTTTTTATACATTAAAAATGGCAGTGCCTATACGCCATTTATTGCGGGGGGCGGGCAAGAAAGCGGCATGCGCTCTGGCACTGAAAACCTACCAGGTATAGCAGGGCTTAATAAACTGTTTAACTTGCTGCTAGATAAAAACGACGACACGTTTAAGTCGGTTGAGGTATTAAATAGCTACAGAGCGCAACTGCTTAATGCGCTGCAAAGTACCTTTGGTGATATAACCTTTAATCACGATTTTTCACATTCTGTACCTACCACCCTTAATTTTGCTGTTGATACGCTTACCTCCAAAGAGGTTATTGATTTATTTGACGCAGCAGGCATTAGAGTGAGCGGTGGCTCGGCGTGCAGTACAGGGGCAACACGCAGTTTTGTGCTTGATGCAATGGGGGCAACTAATTGGCAAAGTGAAAACGCCATTAGGCTGTCTTTTGGGCCTGCTGCAACCGAGCAGCAAATTAACCAAGCATGTAAGCGTATATGCTCCTTAAAGGCGGTATTAGAGGCCAATTGCTTAATTGTTTCTGACAGTGCCTCGCCAAAGCAAGAAGTGTGCGCGCTGGGATTAACACAATTTAGGCATAAAGGGGCGTGTAGCTGGCTGTATGTTAGTGACGATGACAGCGCCGTTATTATTGACCCGGTAATAGAGCTTATTCCGCGCTTTGAAAAAATAGTGAGCACACAACAGCTCAACGTAAAAGCAATTTTAGATACCCACCAGCACCAAGACCGCCCAAGCGCAGTGGCTTTGTTAAATGAAGTACTGGGCACAACGCATGCGCTGCAAAATAGCATTGAGCTTGGTACAAAAACGCTAACCATAGAGCCAACCCCAGGGCACAGCAAAGACAGCGTTAGTTATTTATTAAAAGAGCGCACCACAGGTCATATTGATTATTGTTTTTGCGGTGATTTAATTTTACCTGCAGGACTTGGCAATACCTCGCTTGAAGGGGGCAGTGCAACGCAAATGGCACACTCACTTATTACCCTTGCTGAGCAAATAAGTGACGATACGGTTATTTGTTCGGGGCATGACTATCAGCAATGCTTTGCCATTAACTGGCGTACTGTACGTGCACAAACACCTTTGCTTAGCCCGTTATTAAATGGAGAAATAAGTACGGCGCAATTTGCACAGCTAAAAGCACAACACGATCAGCTACATATGCAAACCAGTAACCAATTGTGTGGCTATGTACAGGCGGCGGTGCAAACAGACACTAAGCAGCTAGACTTTGGACAAGCTAAAGCGTTACTAACGCAAAAAAATGTGTATTTAATTGATACCCGTGAGCCGTATGAACATGGCGCAATTAATGTGGCGGAGCTTTTTGCTGCGCCTTTAGCTAATACGCTAAATATTTCACTTAGCCGTATGGCTAACGCCATAGTACAAAATCAATTAAACCCGCAGCACACCTATATATTACTGTGTAGAAGCGGCAATCGTTCTAAAATTGCAGCGGCAAATTTACAGCAATTAGGCTTTGCGAATATTTATAACGTAGCGGGTGGCTTGGCGTTGGTGAGCTAATTATGGGCCTAGTTTTGAGGATGTTTTAACCACCTATAAAGCTAGGCGAGTGCATACGATGCATTTTATGCTTTGGGCCTATAATGTTTCGAAGTTTAATTTGCAGCAGTGTGTTTGGTTTTTTACATGGATGTAAGCCAGTAGCGTAACGCAGGAGGCGTTACTGAACCCATTAGGGAACAAACCTCGCGGCAGGATTAAATTGTTCCTAGTTTGTACAAATTTTAATCCTAAAAGGTCAACAGGCCCTAATTCATGAATATTTAATAAATGTTGTTTAAACTATTAAATGCTTAAAATTTGTGGGTAATTAATTCATAAAATTTTTATGATACCGGTGTCAAAAGTAAAAAATTGCGTTATTATCTGCATCATAAATTATAAAAACAGCATTTTTATTGCTTTTTTCGTTATACTAAGCGCTTGCTTTTTTACTAGCACTACGCGCAATTAGCGAAGTCTTTTTACCTAAAACTGTTTTTAAATCATTAATTTAAATATTTTAGAGGATATTTACATGTCTAATCGTTCGCAATTAGCAAGTTGGCAAGCACTACAAAATAGTGCCGCGCAGATGAAACAAACCCATCTAAAAACGTTATTTGCACAAGATGATACACGATTTGATGCATTCTCTACTCAAATTCCGGGTGTGTTGTTTGATTATTCAAAGCAGCGTATTGATAAAACTATTTTTGCACAACTCATCGAGCTTGCTAAAGAGTGTGACATTGCCTCTTGGCGCGACAAGATGTTCAGCGGTGAAAAAATCAATATTACAGAAGAGCGTGCTGTTCTTCATACTGCTTTACGTAATCGTGCCCATACACCTTTAGTTGTTGACGGCGAAGACGTAACGCAAGCGGTTGATAACGAATTAGCAAAAATTAAAACCTTTGTAGAAAAAGTACGCAGTGGGCAATGGGTAGGCTACACAGGTAAAGCAGTAAAAGATGTGGTAAGCATTGGTGTAGGTGGTTCAAACCTAGGTCCGCAAATGGCAACCGAAGCGCTAAAAGCACTTGCTGATGACACTTTAAATGTTCATTACGTATCTAATGCTGACGGTGTTCAAATTGCCTCTGTGTTAAAAGTAATTGACCCAGAAACAACCTTGTTTGTTATTTCATCGAAAACATTTACCACATCAGAAACCATGACCAACGCCAAAACGGCCGTTGATTGGTTTTTACAAACAGCAAAAGATGACAGCGCCATTGCTAAACATTTTGTTGCTGTGAGTACAAACTTAGAAAAAACCGCAGCCTTTGGTATTAGCGATGAAAACGTATTCACTATGTGGGATTGGGTAGGGGGTCGCTTTTCACTTTGGAGTGCGATAGGCTTACCTATTGCGTTATACCTAGGTTATGACGCGTTTGAAGCTATTTTAGAAGGCGCATTTGAAGTAGATGAGCACTTTAAAGCAGCCCCATTTGAGCAAAATATTCCGCTTATAATGGCACTACTTAGTGTATGGAATACCAGCTTTTTAGGCTTTACGTCGCAAGCTATTTTACCGTACGACCAAGCGCTTCATATGTTACCTGCGTATTTACAGCAAGGTGAGATGGAAAGTAACGGTAAACACGTAAACTTTGCAGGCGAAACCGTACCTTATACAACGGTTCCTATTATTTGGGGTATGACCGGTATTAACGGCCAACATGCGTTTTATCAGTGCTTACACCAAGGTAATGTAATTGTACCTGCTGATTTTATAGCCTCAGTTAAGCCGCAGGTAGCCGTAGATAAGCATCACGATATTTTATTATCTAACTTTTTAGCGCAAACAGAAGCAATGATGAGCGGTGTAGATGCACAGCAAGTCACAGAAGATTTAGCCGCTAAAGGTAAAACACAAGCGCAAATTGATGAGTTACTAAATCATAAAATTCATCAGGGGAATCGTCCTACAACATCTATACTGCTAGATACAGTTGATGCAAAAACAGTAGGACGCTTAATTGCGCTGTACGAACATAAAATTTTCTGCCAAGGCATAATTTTAGAAATTTGCTCATTTGATCAATGGGGTGTTGAGCTTGGTAAAGGCCTTGCCTCTAAAATTGAAAGCGAACTAACCGATGACAGCGTAAAACACGCCCACGATAGTTCAACAAATGGCTTAATCGCGTACTACAAGCAACACCGTACGCAGTAATATATTCGCTTATGTAAATAAGCAAACCGAGTACCTTTGAACGGGTAGCGCTGGAGTTCTTAGGGCCTGTATTTTTGTGAGAGGATTTACAGGACTCCTAAGACTCATTTAATTGTGCGAACAGTCAAATAATAAATAAAACGCCATAGCGTAAAACATTCAATAGGCTTTTATTAACACTAAGAGCCACTGTCATTCAAGCACTAAACCTGCATACCAAGCGGCTTATGGAAGTCGCTTTTAGGTATTACAAACGTAGAGAGTAACTATGCTTAATCCTTTTGATATTATAATTTTTGGGGGCGGTGGTGATCTTGCGTTACGCAAATTGCTACCTGCAATGTACAGAGCATATCAAGAAGGCAACTTACCAGAAGGCTCGCGTATTCTGCCTACAGTGCGTGAAGAAAGTAAGCGTGCTGACTACATAGAAACAGCACACAACGCACTGAAAGAATTTTTAAGTAAAGGCGAATTTAACGCTAAAGATTGGAAAGCATTTTCTACTTACTTAGTGCCTGTAGTAAGCAACGTAACTGAAGCTGACGACAACTGGGATGTACTAAAAGGCATTTTAGATGAGCACGACAGCAATAAATCTCGCGTATTTTATTTATCACTTCCGCCTGCTGTTTACGGCACATGTTGTGAAATTTTATCAACGAAAGGTTTAATCACACCCACTTCACGTGTGGTTGTTGAAAAGCCAATTGGTTACTGCGGCGAATCAGCAGAGGCTATCAATGGTAAAATTGCAGAGTTTTTTGACGAAGAGCAAATTTTCCGTATTGACCACTACTTAGGTAAAGAGACAGTACAAAACCTAATGGCACTGCGTTTTTCAAATTCACTGTTTGAAAACATGTGGGATGCTAAATCTATTGATAATATTCAAATTAGTTTATCTGAAACGGTAGGCCTTGAAAGCCGTGCTGGTTTTTACGATAAAGCCGGTGCACTGCGCGACATGGTGCAAAACCACCTATTACAGTTATTGTGCTTAGTGGCAATGGAATCACCAAATAAACTAAACGCAAATAGCATCCGTACTGAAAAACTTAAAGTATTAGAAGCACTTCGTCCGTTACTCGAAGGTGACGTAGATGAAAATATCGTTCGCGGTCAATACGTACCAGGGGATTTAAACGGTAAAATTGTACCAGGTTACTTAGAAGAGCTTAACGAAGGTTCAAGTAAAACAGAAACCTTTGTGGCTATTCGTGCACACATTGATAACTGGCGCTGGGCGGGGGTGCCTTTTTACCTTCGTACTGGTAAGCGTATGGCTAAACGTTGTGCAGAAATTGTGGTTGAGTACAAAAAAGTATCGCACAATATTTATGAAGAAAACGTGGGTAATATTGAGCCAAACCGCCTTGTTATTCGTTTGCAGCCTGAAGAGACGATTCAATTAACGCTTATGTCTAAGCGCCTTGATAATCTTGAAATGCAATTAGAGCCGGTAACGATGAATATTGAGCTTTCTCAAGCATACAGCAACGGTTTCCATTCTGATGCGTACAAACGCTTAATGCTTGATGCTGCAGCTAATAACCCATCGTTATTTATACACCGTGACGAAGTTCGTCAAGCGTGGAAATGGATAGATCCAATTATTGAGCGCTGGCAAACCAAAGGCAAACCTGCACTTTACCGTGCTGGTAGCTGGGGACCGGATGATGCTGATGAATTATTAGCTGAAAACAACCACGTGTGGTTTAACACAGGCGATAAGGCGTAAGGTATGGCAACACTTGTTGAAAAGTTTTTTGACTCAAAAGATGAGTTAACCGCTGAGCTATCACACACGCTTGAGCAATCTTTACGTGATGGCATAAAAAGTGATGGCCGTGCTGTGCTAATGGTATCGGGCGGTTCGTCTCCGGCGCCGGCGTACAAGCACTTATCAACGCTTGATTTAGATTGGCAAAATATTGATGTAGCCATGGTTGATGAGCGCTGGGTTGAGCCAAGCCACGAAAAAAGTAACGAAGCGTTTATAAAAAGCACCTTGTTACAAAATTACGGCAGTGCCGCTAATTTTATTACCATGAAAAACGATGCAGCAACGGCCGAGCAAGGTACACAAGTATGTGAAGCCGCTTATGGCGCTTTAAAAGCACCGTATGATGTAACAATTTTAGGCATGGGTCCAGATGGCCATACAGCGTCTTTGTTCCCACATGCGCAGGGCCTTGAGCATGGTTTAACAACACAGCAAACTGTGTGCGCTATTAATGCAATAGAAAGTGACGTGACAGGCAGCATTACAGAGCGCATGACACTAACTTTAAATGCAATAGCAAACTCTAAAGTGGTTAAACTTCTGATCAGTGGTGAAGAAAAGCTAGCGGTTTACAAGCAAGCTAAAGCGGGTGGTGATGTAAACGATATGCCACTTCGCGCTGTGCTAAACCACCCAAGCATAAATATTGAAGTGTATTGGGCGCCTTAATTTAGCCGCTCATTTACAGTTTAAAAAGGCAGCTTAATTAAGCTGCCTTTTTATTTGGCTAAATAACATGCTAAACCTATTCAAAAAATACCGTCAAACTGTTAACCAATGTTAATGGTTTTTATGGCGCTGTATTAAAATCACCCGTTATTTGTACTGTTTTTGAGCGTATTAGTTGCGTTTTTATTGTCTGTTTTTTAGCAACGCCCAGATTTAGTTAAACTTTATTTTTTCATGACGGTTGTCATAAAACTTTCCCTTCCTTTTTTCGTTCAAAAGCATTAGCCTAAAGGCATTAACAATGAAACATATATATTAAAAATAAACGGAGCAGTAACATGGCGGAGCAACAAGTACAGCCTTTACACAACGAAAAGCATGCCAACACTAAAATTCAAAACGGCATCAACGTTGAATTTATGAAAACTCAACATTTAGTGCCAGTAGTTGCACATGAGTTTGCACGCGTAGCAAATGAATTCCCAATGTCTTTTGTTAAAAACAACGAAAGCGGTACTTTCCAAGCAGTTGCAATGTTTGGCCTAGAGCCAGGCGAAAACCTGTTTGTAGAAGATGGTAAATGGACAGCAGCTTTTGCTCCTATGGCATCAACGCGTTACCCATTAGGTCTAGTAAAGCACCCTGAGCAAGATCAGTACGGTATTGTGATTGACGAAGCAAGCTCGCTTGTAGGTGAAGAAGAAGGCAACGCATTATTTGAAAACGGTGAAGAAACAGACTACTTAAAACGTCGTAAAGAGTCTTTAGTGTCTTTCATTGAGTTTTCTCAAGTAACAGAAGCATTCACTAAATACTTAGCTGATAAAGAGCTACTAGTAGCGCAAACGCTAACAGTAGACATTAAAGGCGAGAAAAAAGACATCAACGGTATTTACCTTATCGATGAGAAAAAACTTAACTCGCTTAGCGATGAAGAATTTTTAGAGCTTCGTAAGCGCGGTTACTTAGCACCTATTTATTCGTTCTTAACATCTACTCACCAAGTAGCACGTTTAGCACGTTTAAAAGCTAAGCAAGACGCGTAATTACATACACGTTTAGTAAAAAGCGCCTGATGGCGCTTTTTTTGTGCCATTAACCTTACTCTATGCCAATTGGGTTAAAAAGTAGGGGGTGATGAAGGGAAATTACGCCCTCGTATTTCGCTTTGTTATTAGGCTGTTTATTGGCTGCTTAAATAAAGCGCTAACTTAATGCCGTTGATATTAGTTGAAAAAATACGCGTAACCATTCAAAGTAAATTCAATACTAAATTTAAAAAAGAGCGCACTATGAAAAAAACATTCTTATTGTCAGTTTTAGCCAGCGGCTGCTTAACATTAAGCACGCAAGCATTAAGTGAACAAGCCCCGTTTGCTATAGCGATTCATGGTGGAGCAGGCACAATTGAAAAAGCAAAATTTACCCCAGAGCAAGAAAAAGCCTACCGAGCAAAACTAGCCGAAGCTGTTGAAGCAGGTTACAGCGTACTTGAAAAGGGCGGCGAAAGTTTAGATGCAATCACCACTGCTATTGAAGTATTAGAGCAGTCGCCTTACTTTAATGCTGGGCGCGGTGCAGTGTACACTTATGATGGCAGCCATGAGCTTGATGCCTCAATAATGGATGGGCGAAACCGCCAAGCGGGTGCGGTCGCTGGCGTAAAGCACATAGAAAGCCCAATTCAATTAGCCCGCTTAGTAATGGATAACTCAGTACACGTAATGCTTAGTGGTCAAGGCGCTGAAGAATTTGCAAAAGAGCAGGGCGTTGCGCTGATAGAAAATAATATATTTGATACTAAGCACCGTTATGAAGCACTTATAAAAGCAAAGCAAAAATTAGAAAAAGAAAAAGCAACCAGCAAAAACTACCAAGCTGCGCATAAAGCCCTGCCTACAAATTATAAAATGGGCACCGTAGGCGCAGTGGCACTTGATAAAAACGGCAATTTAGCCGCAGGTACATCTACAGGTGGCATGACCGCAAAACGCTTTGGCCGCATTGGCGATTCCCCTGTTATTGGCGCGGGTACATTTGCTGAAAACGATTCGTGTGCGGTGTCGGCCACCGGTCACGGCGAGTATTTTATTCGTTACAGTGTTGCCAGTGATATTTGTGCACGCGTTAAATATCAAAATAAAACCATTGAACAAGCTGGGGATGAGGTTATTAACCAAGTACTTGCGCCTATAGGTGGTACAGGTGGGGTTATTATTGTGGATGCTAAAGGCCATATTAGTATGCCATTTAATACCTCGGGCATGTACCGAGCGAGCAAATCGAACACGCAAGCAACCTTTGTGGGCATTTTTAAAAACCAATAGCGTGATATATAAGCCTTATAGGGATTGTAGGATTAACGCAGCGCGTTTATTTTGATACTATTAGCCCTCATTTATTAAATTTATAAGGTGTGCGGGTGGTAAACCTAGGTCAGTTGTTTGGCGAGCTTAAAACGTGCTTAAAAAAAGATCAGTTTATATTTAAAAAACGCTTACATGGCGTAAAAAAAATACAAGACGAGACTAAGCAGGCCAATGCCCTTGAAAAAATAGCGGCTGATATTACCCGCAGCCAGCAGCTACGTGAAAAACGTTTAGCTGAGCTGCCCGCTGTAACGTACCCTGAGCAATTACCGGTAAGTCAAAAAAAGGACGTCATTAAAGACGCCATTGCGAATAATCAAGTGGTGATTATTGCCGGTGAAACAGGCTCAGGTAAAACCACGCAAATACCAAAAATGTGTTTAGAGCTTGGCCGTGGGGTTGATGGCTTTATTGGCCATACCCAGCCAAGACGTTTAGCCGCGCGCAGTGTAGCTAACCGCATTGCTGAGGAAATGAAATGTGAGCTTGGCCAACAAATCGGTTTTAAAATACGTTTTAGTGATCAGGTTTCTAATAATACGTATGTAAAACTGATGACCGACGGTATTTTGCTCGCCGAAATACAACAAGACCGTTTTTTAAATCAGTACGACACCATCATTATTGATGAAGCCCATGAGCGCAGCTTAAATATCGATTTTATTTTAGGGTATTTAAAAAACTTACTGCCAAAGCGCCCCGACTTAAAAGTTATTATTACCTCGGCGACCATTGATCCTGAACGTTTTTCAAAGCACTTTGATGATGCGCCAATTATTGAAGTGTCGGGACGTACATTCCCCGTTGAGGTGCGCTATAACCCTATAAGCGATATAAATAAAGACGCTATGGAAGCCGAAGGCGACCAACTGCAAGGTATTTTTGATGCGGTAGATGAGCTGTGCGCTGAAGGGCCAGGGGACATTCTCATATTTTTAAATGGCGAGCGCGAAATACGCGATACCGCAGAGGCGCTCTCTAAACGTAATTTAAAACACACCGACGTATTACCACTTTACTCGCGCTTATCTAACGCAGAGCAAAACCGTATATTTGCCCCGCATTCGCGCCGCCATATTATTTTATCAACCAACGTGGCCGAAACCTCATTAACGGTGCCGGGTATTCGCTATGTAATAGACCCAGGTACAGCGCGTATTAGCCGTTACAGCTATCGTACTAAAGTACAGCGTTTACCTATTGAGCCTATTTCTCAGGCAAGTGCGAACCAACGTATGGGACGCTGTGGCCGTGTTGAAGCGGGTATTTGTATTCGTTTGTATTCGCAAGATGACTTTATATCTCGCCCTGAATTTACAGACCCAGAAATACTGCGCACTAATTTAGCCTCTGTTATTTTGCAAATGTTGGCATTAGGGCTTGGCGATATGAGCGAGTTTCCGTTTGTACAAGCGCCAGATAGTCGCAATATTAACGATGGTTTAACCCTACTTGAAGAACTTCAGGCGATTAAGCCGAGTAAAAAGCGCCATCAAACGAGTTTAACGCAATCAGGGCGTGAGCTTAGCCGCTTACCGGTCGACCCGCGTTTAGCTAAAATGGTGTTGACGGCTAATAAGCTCGGTGCACTACGAGAAGTTATTATTATTGTGGCAGCGCTATCGATTCAAGACCCCCGAGAGCGCCCACAAGAAAAACGCGCAGCAGCGAACGAAAAACACAGCCGCTTTGATGACCCTGACTCGGATTTTATTGCTTTTTTAAATCTTTGGAATTACCTAGAAGAGCAGCAAAGTGAGCTGACAAATAGCCAGTTTAGAAAGTTGTGCCAAAAAGACTTTTTAGCTTATATGCGTATTCGTGAGTGGCAAGACATTGTTTATCAAATAAGCACTGTGTGCAACGAAATGAAAATTAAAGCCACCACGCAAGTGGCTGACTCAGAGCTAATTCACAAAGCGTTACTGAGCGGCATGTTAAGTCACATAGGCTTTAAAGACGAAAAGCAAATATATAAAGGCGCTCGCAATAGCCAGTTTCATATTTTTCCGGGTTCTGGATTATTTAAAAAGAGCCCCAAATGGATTATGTCGGCAGAGCTGGTAGAGACCAGTAAACTATACGCACGTATTAATGCCAAAATAGATATTAATTGGGTAGAGCCCCTTGCACAGCATTTAGTAAAGCGAAGCTATTCTGAGCCGCATTGGGAGAAAAAACCAGGCGCTGTTATCGCGTTCGAGCAACAATCCTTGTACGGTTTATTGGTGGTTAATAAACGCCGTTGTGTGTATAGCAATATAGACCCTAAAGTTAGCCGTGAGCTGTTTGTACGCACCGCCCTTGTAGAGCAAGAGCTTGGCTTAAATGAGCAGTTTTTAGCGTACAACCGCGAGCTAATAGAAGATATTCAGGTACTTGAGCATAAATCGCGACGTCGCGATATTTTGGTTGATGAGCAAACGTTATTTGAATTTTACGATAAAAAAATACCTAAAGAAATCAACAACCGTGCAGCCTTTATAAAGTGGTATAAAACCCAAAAGCAAAAAGATAAACGCTACCTATACATGACCCGTGAAGAGCTTATGCAACACGGTGCAAGTAATATTACTGAGTTTGATTACCCTGATACATGGCAGCAAGATAATATTATTTTGCCGCTGAGCTATCATTTTGATCCAGGACAAGCTGTTGATGGGGTGGCTGTACAAATACCGGTAGCACTTTTAAACCAAGTGCAAGAAACCGGGTTTGATTGGCACATACCTGCTTTTAGGCATGAGCTAATAAGTGGTTTAATTAAATCGTTACCTAAGTCGTTACGTCGTAACTTTGTACCTGCTCCCAATTACGCTGATGCTGTACTGGCAGCCATTGAGCCTATGCAAGGCAGCTTACTTGATGCACTTACTACACGCTTACTAAGAATGACAGGCGTAAAAGTAGATATAGAAGCGTGGGATTTAAACGCACTGGCGCCTCATTTAAGGTTGCAGTTTGAGGTGCGTGATGAGCACGATAAATTGCTTGCACGCGGGCTAGATTTAGCAAAACTAAAAGCACAACTGCAAGGCAAAGTAACCGATACGCTATCAAAGGTGGCCGATAAAGGCATTGAAAAAGCCGATTTAACACAATGGGACTTTGGCGCTTTGCCTGCCTCGTACGTTAAAAAGCAAGGCCAATACGAAATAAAAGCTTACCCAGCGCTGGTAGATAAAAAATCCACAGCGGCAATTGAGCTCTTTGATAGTGAAGAAAAAGCCCAGCAAGCGCATCAGCAAGGTTTACGGCGTTTAGTTTTATTAAATGTGCCGTCGCCAATAAAGTACCTTCAGCAAAACTTGCCTAATAAAGC